>JBGVLA010000193.1:0-9917 GCA_045124015.1 Eubacteriales bacterium
CTTGGCTTAAAGCCGTTACATAGCGAGTACGAAAAATTTGGGGTAGCCGCTACCTCTGTTTTGTCGTACCGTCTTGTAACGGCTTTTTTGTTTTTTACTTCGTGCCAAGATGGCACGAAGCGGAAAAGGACGTGGTATGGGTCAAAATGACCCATATCAAAAGATAAAAACAAATGGGTCAAAATAACCCAGCTACCACGTGGACATTTTGTCCACGCGGTGTTCCTCCATACATAGTGCTTACGCACATTGCCCAAGACCACGCCGTAAATCTTTACGGAAGGAGGCTCAACATACCTGCGGCACGGTCAAAGGGAAGAACGGGGGTAACAGAACCCCTTACGGTATAGGGCTCTGTCCTATACTGTAACAAGCATAGCAAACGTGGCTACGCCAGCTTGCCCGTCTTTGCTTCGGCGCAAAGACACTTTAGGGAGGCATCCCTAATACCCTCGGAATCAACAACACAGGAGGACAATATTATCGAAAACAAAAAGAAAGAAGAAGTGATCCGCTTTAAGACAACGATGGATCATAAAGCAAAAATTGAACGCGCCGCCGAAAAGCGCGGCATTACGGTATCCGAGTATCTTCGCCAATCGGTCAATTTGAAGTTGAGTCGAGAACGCCTGATGGATTGGTATCCGACCATTGAGCGTCTTGAAAGCATCTGCACAGGAGCAGACGGAGAGGTTAGAGAAAATTTAATCAAGCTCATCCGCGATCTCTACAAGGGAGGTACGTAATGGCAGTAACGTCAATATGGGCGGTGCATCGGTCTATCAAGGACGCGCTCGATTACGCCGCCAATCCCGAAAAGACCGAAAATCCAAATGAAGAAGATCTCCGACGTTTGATGGATTACGCCGAAAATCCCGACAAGACGGAACAGAGGTATCTGATCAGCGGCGTGAACTGCTTGCCCGAACTCGCCTATGAGCGAATGATGGAGACCAAGCGACGGTACGGCAAGTACGGCGGTATCGTCGCATACCACGGATACCAAAGCTTTAAGCCCGGCGAGGTTACCCCCGAGCAATGCCACGCGCTCGGGGTGGAGCTTGCTAAACGGTTATGGGGTGATAAGTATGAAGTCTTGGTCGCAAGCCACCGAGATCACGAGCATCTACACAACCATTTTATTCTGAATAGCGTTAGCTTCAAGGACGGAGAGAAATTTCATTGTCCGCCGTACTATCACGACACGGTAATGGCTCCCGAGTCGGACAAGCTCTGCCTTGAACACAATTTGTCGATCATTCAGAACCCACAGAGAAAGCGCGCCTCATACGTTGCGTATATGGCTGAGAAGAAAGGTAAGCCATCCCACAGAACGCTATTGAAAATGGATATTGACGATGCTATCGCAGATTGTATGCTACCAAGCCATTTTCAATTTGCTTTGACTCGTCGTGGCTACACCTATCTGCGCGGCAAGGAGTACAAGCATCCTTGTGTGATTGCGAAAGGATGGAAACGCCCTATCCGCATTGACAACCTCGGAGATCGTTACACGCCCGAAGCCATTGAGAAAAGGATTCTTTCAAGGCGGGAATATCGAGCACCGTACTATCCGAGCCGGCCACCGCTTTATGAGATTTGGCAACGTCGCAAGAGCTACGATCAGCACAATACCGTGGAGCTTATCTTTATGATCATGCTTGAACTGTTCGGCATCGACACGAGCGGTAAGCCGCTGAAAGTTGACAATTATCAAGAACCGCTTTCACCCGCCATGCGCCAAGAGCAGATCTATTTAGACCGCTATATGCAGACGGTCAACCTTATCAATCGCAATGACCTTGGGACTGTGGATAGGGTTCAATCCTTTATTGATGAGAAAGAAGCGGAGATGGCGATGTTGCTCTCGGCACGCAACAAGATTGACAATCGCCGCCGTCGAGCCACCACCGATGCCGAGAAGGAAGAATGCTCTCGCAAGCGCAAAGCGATCTCAAAAGAGCTGAAAGTGCTTCGTCGTGATATTAACTTGGCTAAGGGCATATTCCCAATGATCGACAATCTAAAAGAAAAGCTCCGCATTGAGATGGAGCAAGAACAAGAAATGTTCCCGAAAGAAACGGGAGCGAAAATTAAATCTAATATTAAAAGAAATGAGGAAAAACAAAGATGATAAACCCTTGTGAAAACGTAAACGGACACAGAAACGAAACGACCTGTGTATATGCGCTGACCAACATTCACCCGATGGAGAACCATCCTTTCAAGGTCAAGGACGATGAAGATATGGCAGCGCTTGTAGAAAGCATTCGTCAGTATGGTGTGCTGAATCCCATCATCGTCCGCAAAAGACCGACGGGCGGCGGTTATGAGATCGTATCGGGGCACAGACGGTATGAGGCGTGTAAGAGGCTCAATAAATTCGACATTCCCGTCATCGTCCGCGACCTTACCGATGAAGAAGCCATTCTCACGATGGTAGATGCCAATCTGCAGCGTGAGAGAATCCTCCCTTCGGAGAAAGCCTTCGCTTACAAGATGAAAATGGACGTGCTGCGCCATCAAGGAAGTTCGTGCCAAGATGGCACGAAGCGCTCAGACGAGACACTTGCCGAAAGCACAGACGATAGTGCGAGACAAATTCAGCGCTATATCCGCTTGACCTATCTTATCCCCGAACTCTTGAAAATGGTGGACGAAGGTATTGTTTCGCTGACCGCAGGCGTGAACTATTCCTATCTGCGCCAATTTGAGCAGTTGTCGGTTTGGATGATGCTTATGGAGAAGTCGATGTCGATCACAACAGAAAAGACCGAAGAACTGAAAAACGCGAGTAAGGCGGGTGAACTTACCGAGGAACAGATTCGCGGCTACTTCAAATGCAATGCTACCGAACCCAAAGAAAAAGCACCAAAAAAACAGAGCGTGAAATTCGATTTCGACGAAATCTCGGACTTCTTTCCCGATATGAAGCCGAAGGAGGTCAAGGACAAGATCATTGAGATTTTGTTCGCTTGGTACGATGCGCAGCAGAACGCGGTAATGAATGAGCCTACCGAGCTTGATAATATTATTGCAAACGGAGGATAATGGATGATCTTTAGAGAAACATTGAGAGAATTTTTAAGAAGAACTCGCGAAATCCTTGATAACAATCGCGCCGAGGGAAACATCTCGTGGATAGACGATGTTATGTATTTTATTGAGGGGAAAACACGTATTCGCATTACCGAACATTTCCCGGACAAAGGCAAGCACGTCGGCAACTTGATCGAGAACGTAATATCCAATGAAGCGGCGGCTATGCCACCCTCTGAAAGTACAGAATCCAATTCTACAGAAAAAGTATCATAAATTTACAAAATGCTATGGAAAACGAAACCAACCTATGGTATAATATGAATGTAAGCAAGTATTGTACCATTGGGTTGTTTCGGAGTCTACAAGGAGGAACTTAGTTGAAACAACAAATCTACAATACAGGAATTTATTTAAGACTTAGCTGTGACGATGACGTTCACGGCGAAAGCGTCAGTATATCCAACCAAAGACAGATGCTTACCCAATATTGCCGAGAGCACGGGCTGAGGCTTGTTGACGAGTACGTTGATGACGGCTACTCGGGCACAAATTTTGATCGTCCCGGATTTCAAAGAATGCTCGATGATATTGAGGACGGAAAGATCAATTGCGTTGTTACAAAAGACCTTTCCCGTCTCGGCAGAAACTATATCTTAACGGGACAGTACACCGAGATCTATTTTCCATCCAAAGGTATCCGCTATATCGCAATCAGCGACGGCGTGGATAGCGAAAAGGGTGAAAGTGAGATCGCACCGTTTCTGAACATTCTCAATGAGATGCACGCAAGGCAGACATCAAAAAAGGTGAAAGCCGCGATGAAGGTTCGGTTTGAGAATGGTGCAAGATCGGGATATTGCGCTCCATACGGATACGTTAAGCACGAGACTATTAAGGGAAAGATCGTTCCCGATGAGGAGACCGCGTGGGTGGTACGAAAGATTTTCACCCTTGCGACCACGGGAATGGGACCGAATCGCATTCGTAGAGCTTTAGAAGCCGAGAAGATACCCAGTCCATCTTGGAGGCAATACGAAAGATACGGATTCTTTTCACATCTGTTTGAGGGCAAACCCGAAAATCAAAAATATCTTTGGACAAATCCGCAAATAGGCTTTATCTTGCGAGATGAGACCTACATCGGTAATAGCATCCATTACCGACGTAAATACGTTTCGTTTAAGAACAAAAAGCAGTATTTGTCAGATGAGGATGATTGGTATCGGGTGGAGAATACACACGAACCTCTGATCTCTTTAGATGTATGGGAACAAGTACAAGTTCACGTAAATCAAAGAAAGCGCCCCTGCAAAAGCGGCTCGACACACATCTTTGCGGGATTGATACGTTGTGCTGATTGTGAGAGCTCGATGAGGATCAAGCAAAGGAAATACAAGGACAGCGTTTATCGCGCGTTTGAGTGTTCAACTTACGCTCAATACGGCAAGGAAAGGTGTACGAATCATCTTATCAATTATAAGACCTTGTGTAATGTGGTTCTTGTGAGACTTCAGTATTGGGTATCATTGGCGCAAAAGGATGAAAAACAGCTATTAGACCATCTCTTGAAAAACGGTCAAAAGCAACGGGTAAGCGAAACGGATATTGCCAAAAAAGAGCTTAACAAATCTCTTAAGCGGCAAAAGGAAATTGATACGATGTTTGCAAAGCTATATGAGGATCACGCGATGGGCAAAATTGCCGAGCGTAATTACGATATGCTTTTGCACAAGTATCAAGACGAGCAGATGGTGCTTGAAGAAAAGATCTCCACGCTCAAAACCAAACTGTCCGAAAACGCTGAAACCGAGCGAAATGCCGAGCGTTGGATCTCGTTGATACGAAAGTACACCGAGGTCACGGAATTGACAGCCCCTTTGCTCAACGAGCTGATCGAAAAGATTGTGATCCACCAAGGCACAACAACAGAGGACGGATACCGCGACCAAGAGATAGAGATCTACTACCGATTCATCGGTAAAATCGATTAACGAAATGAATATATAAAAAATGCAGTGCTTCGTATGTCCTTAATTAAGGCATACGAAGCACTGCTTTTGTGGACACAAAATCGAAGCCCCGCACGAGGCGGGGCAAGAATAACTTATTTAGCATGCTGATTTAATCTCTCAATAATTGAAACAAAACGTGAATCTTGACGGACACAATCATATCGTTTATTTTGCAATCTGTCAAGCATATGGTAGCAATTGGTGTGTTCCGTAAGTTCGTGAAAATCTTTGTTGGGTTCAGGATAAATTAACTTATCGGTAAAAATTGATGTGTAAAATTTACCGTGGTCATTGATATATGCTTTGTCGTATTCAATCGCGTGATAGCACATTTTTTCAAGAGATGCAAGTGTTTCATCCTTTTTACCCTGAGATATCTGATACGTGGAAATTAACCAATAATTTTGGGAGAGGCGAACATGATAAAACATAAGGTTATCCCCGTATATCATCTTATAAAGATGATTGGAAATAGTAAGCATTTCAATTTTTCTATCCCATGTGGAGGGATCATTGGAGAGTTCATCCGCGAGCGGATAGTTTGAAATAGCAGTACCCAAGCAATCGGTCAATTTGTCGATTTCATCTTGAATATAAAATTCCGTATTGCCATCACCAATCCCCGATGATTTTGCAAATTCACGGCAGTACTTCATAGGCGTGAGCAGATTTACTGATTGCATAGCTTTCTCAACCTGCTTGGTGCCTCCATAAATATTGATCAAAACATTGATTGCATCATATCGGGTATCTTCATCTTTACATTCAGCCACCACGAAAGAGCAAAGATTTTCGATTTCCTTTATGAGGTCGTTATTCTTCGTATCGCACCACAAATGATACAGACAAACAGCGAGATTTTCTTTGATCTCAAAATCTGCGGGGTAGCGGGAAATCGCATTTCTTGCGAAAGTAATCCGTTCTTCGATCGTACCCACTTCTGCAAGACGAGAGATTTCTTTTTTGATATTTGCAATTTCTTCTTCTCTTTGAGAGAGCTTATATCCCAAGAGTTCATCTGTACTGACGGAAAAGAAATCAGCAAGCGCCGGAAGAAGTTCAATATCGGGATAACCACCTTCTGCTTCCCAACGAGATATAGCTTGAGGTGTCACCCCTATAGCCGTGGCAAGAACGTCTTGTGTAATATTATTTTCTGCGCGAAGTTTTTTGATGATCGCACCTATTTTAATGTTCATATCGTACCTCCAAAATAAATTTTGTAAGCTTACGATTTTATTATAGCATAATTTTTCTTTTTTTCAATTATCAATTCATTGTTAAATAGATAAAGCAGTACTTTACATTGATAAGAAGTACAATACTGCTTTATCGCAGGTACCGCAAGCACTCACTTTTTTTCAAACAATGTATATACCCCGTGTATCATCGGCGCTAAAAATATCGATGCCATCGCAGTTAATTGCACGATATCGGGGTCGGCGTTTTCCGGAAGCTTACCGAGAAATGCATACCACATACCACACACGGAAACAAGCATCAATATGGGGCAAACGGTATGGATAACAGTTCTTCCCGTCTTTTGGTTTTCGGGATTCAGAAAAAAGTATTTTGCACATACGAAAAATTCCCATTCCAGCAAAAGCGAAGAGATCAAAAACAAGCATAACAAAGCCATGCCGATGCCCCAAGCCAGCGCTATGCCTAAAGGCTCTTCCTCCTGCTTACACTCCTTGACAATACTGCAAAACATTGCAATGGCTACCGCTATCGTTGATATAAGGAGTACGGCAAACACGACATAAATGATCTTCCGTTTCGTTTCCATTTTCATACTCTTCATCTCCTTTTCATCCAGTATAACACGGCTTATCAAAAAAGTCAAGTTTGCTAACGCAAAATGAAAAATTCTTGACAAATCCGAAAATTTGTTGTATAATAATATCGTAATCCTATGACACAGGAGGTACGATATGAAATTGATCGGCAATCTCATTTGGCTCATTCTCGGCGGTATCTGGCTTGGACTCGCTTGGTTCCTGCTCGGACTTCTGCTTTGTATCACCGTTGTCGGTATTCCATTCGGTATCCAATGCTTCAAATTCGCATCAATGAACTTCACCCCGTTTGGCAAGGATATTCGAATGCAATTTGAAGAGCATCCCATCATGAACGTCATTTGGCTCATCCTTTTCGGTTGGGAAATGGCACTCGGTTATCTCGCTTCCGGCGTTTTGTGTTGCATCACCATCGTCGGTATCCCCTTCGGTCTGCAATCCTTCAAGCTTTTAAAACTTGCGATTTTCCCGTTCGGAGCAGATATCGTAGCAAAAAATTGATTTTTCATTTTTTCCTTTCTTTTCTTTATAAAAAACAGAGGCAAAAGTTCGCTTTTGCCTCTGTTTTTGCTTTTCCAAGTTGACATTTCAAAATTATATGATACAATATTTTCATCAAACGATCTCTAAAGGAGAGTCTTTATGGCATACTGTTTTTTTGAAAAGGCAAAACCGATATTTCTGAAGGATAAAAGCACCGCGCTCAATACCTTTGCTGTCTTTCGTACCGAAATTGAAAAAGCCCCTCAAGCAAAGCTCCACATCACCGCAGCCGTCTTCTATCGCCTCACCGTAAACGGTAAATTTGTCGCGTTCGGTCCTGCGCGCACGGCAAAGGGCTATGCCCGAGTCGATATCATCGACCTTCTTCCCCATCTCCAAAACGGCAAAAATGAAATTCTGATCGAGGTCGCAGGCTACTATTGTGCATCTCTTTCCACAGTCAAACAGCCGTCCTTCCTTTGCGCAGAGATCCGCGCAGATGAAAAGATTCTTGCCGCCACAGGCTTTGATTTTGAAGGTTTTTCGCCCTCCTGTAAGGTCCGCAAGGTCAAGCGTTATTCTTATCAACGTCATTTCGGCGAGGTCTGGGATTTCAGACAAGGAGAAGCGATCTCCGAGAGCGACCCCTGTCCCATCGAAATCTTGAAGCTTCCCATAAAGCTTCTCACGCGAACCGCTCCCTATCCCTATTATGAGGATACTTATGCGCAAAACATCGCAACGTTTGGCAAGCTCACCTTTGATGAAGCACGTCCCTATCGTGCATCGGCATATTCTGTCAATCCCATACCGCAGGGTTGGGGATATTTTGATGATGATGAAATTTCCACATTTCCCTTTGTCTGGGTACAAAGACAAAAACAGGAAATCCAAAAGCAAGATCTTGATTTTCCGTTCACACTTCATGCAAACGAATATGCCATTTTAGACATGAAGCGCATCGAATCCGGCTTTATCCTGCTTGGCGCAAAAGCGCTTGCCGAGTCCGATATCGTCATCGCTTTCAGCGAGGATTGCTCCGCGGAAGTTTTTAATTTCACCAATATGAATGCGCAGACCGTCTTTGAAGTCATGTTAAACGAAGGTCAAAGCACCGATATGATGACCTTTGAACCGTATACGCTTCGCTATGCGATGGTTGCCGTCAAAAAAGGCACGATCTCTCTCGAAAAGTTCGGCGTGAAAAGCTTCCAATACGATGTGTCAAGCGTTTCGATCCCACAATATGCAAACCCCGTTTTGACCTCTGTATATCGCGGAGCGGTTCGCACGTTCGCGCATAATTCTCTCGATATCTTCATGGATTGCCCCTCCCGCGAGCGCGCAGGCTGGCTTTGTGATTCGTATTTCACAGGACAAACGGAATTCGCGCTTTTCGGCAAAACACCGACGGAAGATGCCTTCCTCGAAAATTATCGCCTTTACCAAAATGAAGGCGCGTATCCCGAGGGTGCTCTTCCCATGTGTTACCCCTCCGACCCCGAGCCATATACGGATGGAACGAACAAATTCATTCCGCAGTGGAATATGTGGTATATCATTGAGGTTGCCGATTATTTGACTGTTCGAAGCCCAAAAACGGACCGCGAACCATTCCGCGAAAGCATCGAAAAGCTCATGGCGTTTTTCAAGCGATATGAAAACGAAGACGGACTTCTCGAAAAGCTTCCCTCTTGGAATTTCGTGGAATGGAGCGACGCGAACAAATGGACACATGACGTAAATTATCCGACCAATTTCCTTTATGCCAAGGTTCTCGAAAGTCATTACCGCATTTTCGGAGATGAAAACTCGCTTGCGCGCAGCCGCGAAGTACAGAAAAAAACCATTGAACAATCCTTCAACGGCACCTATTTCCTTGACCACGCGATCCGAAATGAAAACGGAGAGCTCATTTTGCAAAAGGAAAGCTCGGAAGCAGGTCAGTATTACGCCATTTTGTTTGGCGGATTCGATATACACGACCCCAAATATGCAGAGCTTTACCGCCTGATCACAAAGGTCTTCGCCGCCGAGCGCAAAGCTCCCATGCCCGAAATTTTTGAGATCAATGCCTTTATCGGTGTATATCTGCGCCTTGAAGCGCTTCTTTCTCTCGGAGAATACGAGCTTGTTTTACGCGACATCGATGAATTTTTCGGCAAGATGGAAGCGGAAACGGGAACACTTTGGGAATACCGTCAGCGTAACGGCAGCCGCGACCACGGCTTTGCATCCTTCGCGCTCGTTGCCATGGAAAAAGCCATGAAAGGACTTCAAAACAAATGACGAGGGATAGCGTCCTTGCTGAGCTTCTCTATAACAAAGCCATCGAAATGAAAACGAGTCCGCTCTCCTCTTTTCGATTGGCTGTAAGAAAAAATCAGATATTCACAAATCTGAGCCTTATGCAGTTTCTCGCATATTGCCTGAGCATGGAAACGATCTCTGACTGCCAATCAGAACGAATCCTCGCAAAACTCGTATCCGATTTTTATTTTTCGGATGCAGCGTTCGCCGAAAAATTCAAAAATGCCAAAGCCGAAAACAGCCGCACTCCCGAATATCAAGATATCTTATT
>JBGVLA010000194.1:0-2043 GCA_045124015.1 Eubacteriales bacterium
ACCGAGTCAGAGGTAACGTCTTTGATTGTTCTTTTATAGAGTTCGGTAATAAAGTCTTTTTTACTCAGCATACTTCGTCCTCCTTCTTTTGAATTTTAACGGGCATCACGGCTTGATACACGTTCAGCCTTGTCCGTGGGAAACTCCCATCCGTAAACCTTACCGATTGTCGGGCCGAGCTTATCGGTCAGACGGTCGATCTGCTCCTGCGTTGCCTTGCCGTCGTAAATGTCGGCAAGCAAGTCCTCGCGCTCATAGTCCTCAATACCGTCCTTGAAAGTGCGGTAGTAATAATGATTACTGCCGTCGTGGTGTATCTGAGTCGAGCGAAACTCTCCATCTCGGTCAACATACCATTGCGCGTAGTCGTGGGGAGAGTAAAGGCAATCCGCCACGTTGCCCGATTTGATGATACCGTATCCCGCAAAGCGACCGTTCCAACGACCTATATCCGCAATCGCAAGAATTTCCGAGTTGCATTGAATATCGAGGTTGGAACGCTCATCATCAAGATAGCCATTGTTGGTATCGTACATTATATCGGTAAGCTGTTCTTCGGTATAGTCGGGATATTCCGCGCGAAGATCAGCAATCCAATCCTTTAAGTCAAGGTCAGTATTTGACCATATCATACGCTTTTCGGGAAAGGGCGCGACCGTTGCGCCGAGGTTCTGCATACATTCCGCGAACTGACAGATGTGGTAAGGGGTATGACCTACGATAACGTGATATTCGTCGATGAACTTGCAGGTCAACGCCTTTTTCTCTCCGTCGGGGTAGGATATGAGGATTTGTTCGCCATCCTTGATTTTGAAACGCTCGTTATAGTGGGGATCAATGAACCGTATCTCCTTCGGCTCGTTCAAGGTGGCTTCGTCGTTCACGGCAATAACGCCGTGGATATTCTGTACTACATAACCCATCAGCGTTCCTCCCGTTCCTTAGATTTCTTTTGCTTCGCCTTTGGCGGCTCTGATTTCTCATTTGTCCGTTTTTCGTAGGCGTTCCAATAATCGGGGTTCCACCTTTTAATGCTATCGTTGATACACGCGCTGTATTCACCCTCCTTGAAATGGTCGTTGACGGGGGCTTTCATCAAACCCTTGTCAAGAAGCTCACGAATAGCTACGGGAGCATCGCAATCTTCTTCAAAGCAAATAAAGGGTTCGCTTACAAAGCCAACCTCTTGCGCTTCTTTGGAGAGAACTTTGTCTGCAACGGATTTGTGTACCATAATGCCGCCGTGCGATGGAGTGTTTACGGAGTAAATGCCGTTAGCAATCCACCGCATACCGTCGATAGAACCCCACGGAGAGTGGCGCGGCTCTAATGATGCCGCTTCGCGGTATAGCTTTTCCATCATCGTTTCGTTCATCAGCGTTCCTCCCGTTTCTGAATTTTCTTCAAGAGCTTGCCGTCCTTGTCATAGTTCTTGGGGTTGGCAGCGGGTACGTTCCAACCGAACATCGAGCCTGCAAGCATAGCTTCTGCTTGGGCAGGTGTAACGCCGATTTTCTCGTTCAACTCCTTGGCAGTCTTGTTGCTCTCGTCCTCTCGCACGGGGGTATATCCACTCTCGGCAAAGTCAATTCTGATCAGCTTTCTCTCGGTAGGGAGATAGCCGTAGCAGAATGTGGGCAAACCACGGTCGGCGGCGAGCTTATTCATCAGCTTATGCTTGTCGAAGCAGAAGCAATAGAAGTTGTAGTCGCCGTGTACGGGAGTGCATCTCAAATATAAGGCGTAATCCCTCGTAAGAATACGAAAGCCCCACGCGCTATCCTTGTAAATGCTTTCCGTGAGCTTGCAATCGTGCTTGGTATGAGCATAGTTGAACATATTGCATCTGCCCGAAAGCACCTGTCCTTCGCTCCGAAGCTCGTTGATGACTGCATCGAAAATCGTTTTGAAATGCTCGTCGTTCAGCTCGTGGCAGGTGTGCGGAAACCACGTTGTCCAAAACTCTTTGCCCGAACCGAAGTCACCGCGCAAATGCCCGATGCAGCCGTAATCCCTCGTTTCGTTTTCTATTGCGAAAAAGAG
>JBGVLA010000195.1:0-12070 GCA_045124015.1 Eubacteriales bacterium
TGGGACATCTCTCCAAAGAAAACAATTATCCGCCGACCGCAGAAGCCACCGTCAGAGCCGCGCTCACAGATTTTTCCGATATCACACTCGCCGTCGCTTCTCCCGATATGCCGACGAGGATCATGTAAGGAGGAACTTCATATCACTGAATCTTCGGAAAACTGTCAAATCCTTTCCGAAAAACACGAAAAAGAAAAGATTTCCAAAAGGCTTCTACGCGCTGCGCTCGTACCAATTTTTGCGCTCATCGAAATACCTCTGATCGCATTTCTCATCATAGGAATCATCAGTTTATTCCAAAGCAATTACGGCGTATCTGCTACCATGTTTGCGCTCGCGCTCATTTGGGGAATCCTTACAGGTCATGGACTCAAACAAACTTTCAAAAAATAATTTTTGAACACTATTCAATCACGATTATGCTTCAAATCAACATTCTTTACGTCGGAAACATCAAAGACAAGTTTTTTCAAGATGCCGTTTCCGAATATGAAAAACGACTTTCCGGCTTTTGTAAACTCAAAAACATAGAGTTAAAAGAAGAAAAGCCCAAAGACGAGAGCGATACGGAAATCGCGCTCGTCATCAAAAAGGAAGGCGACCGTCTTTTGGAGGCGATCCCACCCAAGAGCTACAAGATCGCACTTTGTGTGGAAGGAAAACAGATTTCCTCCGAAGAGCTTGCCGAGAGAATTTCGGATATCCCCCTTTCGGGCTATTCCGAGATCACATTCATCATCGGCGGTGCGTTCGGCATGGACGAGCGCGTCAAAAAAGTCGCGGATTTTCGCCTTTCCATCTCCAAAATGACCTTTACTCACCGCATGATGCGTGTGATTCTGATCGAACAGATCTATCGTGCGCTCAACATCGCAAGCGGCGGTCATTATCACAAATAATCAATCGAGAAACTTTCACAAAAGTTTCTCCAAACCTCTTCAAAAACATTTGAATATTGTTCAATTCTGCGTGTTTTTGGAGAGATTTGGGGGAATTTTCGAAGTCCTTCGCCTTGCTCGCCTGTTTTTGAACGATATTCAACAACAAAAGGCTTTTGCGTCAAGGATTGAGGCGCTTTTTCAAACACATACTCCCTCAAAAAATCTGATCGATATTCAAATTTTATATATGAAAGGAACCCATATGGAATTTTATGTAGGTTCGGCGGATGTTGCAGTCATTGGCGCAGGTCATGCAGGCTGCGAAGCCGCTCTCGCCGCGGCACGAATGGGTTGCCGCACCGTTCTTTTTACCATTTCCAACGATGCCGTTGCCAATATGCCCTGTAATCCCTCCATCGGCGGAACAGGCAAAGGTCAGCTCGTCTTTGAAATCGACGCGCTCGGCGGTGAAATGGGCAAAGCTGCTGATAAGGTCATGTTGCAGGATAGAATGCTCAACGCCAGCAAGGGTCCTGCCGTTCATTCCAAGCGAATTCAAGCAGACCGCATGATGTATCGCGATCTTATGAAGAAAACCATTGAACACACCGATAATTTGTCGCTGATTCAAGCGGAAATCACCGATATTCGTCTGGAAAACGGCGCAGTTTCTAAGGTCATCACCGATCTCGGTGGCGTTTGGAAGGTCAAAACCGCCATTATTTGCACCGGTACTTATCTCGATTCGCGCGTCATCATCGGTGATTACAGCGCTTCGTCGGGTCCTGACGGACTCCACGCGGCAAAAAATCTGACCGCAAATCTCGAAAAGCTCGGTATCCGCATCATGCGTTTCAAGACGGGTACGCCTCCACGCATCGACAGCCGTACCATTGATTACAGCCGTTTGGAACGTCAAGACGGCGAAGAAAAGCTCACACCTTATTCTGCCGATACCGACATCGCAGACTTGGAGGCACGTCCCAAGCTCCCTTGCTATATCGCGTACACCAACGAGAAAACGCACGAGATCATTCGCGCAAATATCCATCGTTCTCCCCTTTATTCGGGTGAGATCCACGGCATCGGGCCGCGCTATTGTCCGAGCATCGAGGACAAAGTCGTTCGCTTCCCCGATAAGCATCGCCATCAGCTTTTTGTCGAACCGACAGGTCTTGGGACGAATGAAATGTATCTTCAAGGCTTCAGCTCGTCCATGCCCGCAGACGTTCAGCTTGAAATGCTTCGTTCCATGGTAGGCTTTGAAAATGCCGTTACCATGCGTTCTGCATATGCTATTGAGTACGATTGCATCGATTCGACACAGCTTGACGCCTCTTTGGCGTTCAAAACCATCCCCGGTCTTTACGGCGCCGGTCAATTCAACGGCACTTCGGGCTATGAAGAAGCCGCCGCGCAGGGTCTTATTGCCGGCATGAACGCCGCTCTTTATATCAAAGGAAGAAATCCCGTCATTTTGACGCGCGACAGCTCCTATATCGGCACTTTGATCGATGATCTGGTTACGAAAGGCACGAACGAGCCGTATCGTATGATGACTTCGCGCTCTGAATACAGACTTTTGCTTCGTCAAGACAACGCCGATGCCCGTCTTTCTAAAATTGGACACGATGCAGGACTTCTTTCCGACGAAGCATACGCACGCTTCGAGGAAAAAGCGGCAAAAATCGATGCAGAAATCAAGAGACTTGAAAAGATCGTGCTTCCTCCCTCCGAAAAAGTAAATGCATTGCTGGCTTCCGTGGGTGAACCGCCGATCAAAACGGGTATTCATATGGCTGATCTGCTTCGCCGTCCTGAGGTTACTTACGAACTTCTCGCCGCAGTCGACCCTGACAGACAACCGCTTCCCGATGCCGTTGTCCTCACGGTGCAGACAGAAATCAAGTACGAAGGCTACATCAAAAAACAACTTGCCGACGCAGAGCGCTTCAAGAAACTGGAAAAACGTCTGCTTCCCGCGGACATCGATTATAAGCAGATCACGGGACTTTCCACAGAAGCTGTGCAAAAGCTCGATAAACAACGCCCGTATTCCATCGGCGCGGCATCACGCATCAGCGGCGTCAGCCCTGCTGATATTTCCGTGCTTCTCATTTATCTTGACCTTAAAAATCGCAGAAATGAGGAGGAAAACGCATGACACAGCAAGAATTTTATCAGATTTGTACCGATTCTTTTGAAAAAAATGGGTTGTCTTCTTATGCGACCCCTGAATATCTCGAAAAATTTTACGCCTTGACGGAATTTATGCTCGAAACCAACAAAAAAATGAATCTCACGGCGCTCCGTGATGAACATTCTGTGGTTTCCCGTCATATCACCGACTGTTTGCTCGCGGCAAAGCATCTGCCCGAAAGTTTTCCACAAGGCAGTGGAAAACTTCTCGACGTCGGCAGTGGCGGCGGTATGCCCGCGCTTCCCTTCGCAATCATTCGCCCCGATATTTCGATCACAGCTTTGGATGCAACGGCAAAAAAGACCGCTTACATTCTCGCTGCCGCCGAGCATCTCGGACTTTCTAACGTGAATATTCTCACGGGACGCGCAGAAGAGCTTGGAACCGACAAAAAATATCGAGAGACCTTTGATATCGTTTGCGCAAGGGCCGTTGCAGAGCTTCGCATTTTGATGGAATGGTGTGTGCCCTTCATCAAAAACGGTGGGATGTTCCTCTCGCTCAAGGGCAAAAACGGTGATATTGAGCTTCAAAACGCGCAAAATGCCATCAAAAAGCTTTCTTGCCGCTTAGATCTTGACGAGATCTGCACGCTCTTTGAGGATGAAAACGGTGAAACACTCACAAGCGAGCGCCATAATTTCATTTTCAAGAAGATCAAGCCGACGGACAAGATCTATCCTCGCCGTAACGCACAAATCACCAAAAATCCTCTTTAATATGCTTGAAATCAGCACGAAAATTTGTTTTTTGACAGACAAATTTTTCGTGCTTTTTTCTTTTTCTCATGCTATAATATGGATATTAGATCGAATTTTTGTGAAAGGAGATTTTTGATCATGAACCTTGAAGAATGTGCCGAAGCCATCCAAAGCAGAATCCGCGAACTCGATGGAAGATGGAAAACGGCGCTTCGCATGGTGGATACCGTACTTATTTGCCCTAATCCATATCATCCCATTGAAACGAATCCTCAGACTCTGCTTCATTTGATTCAAGAGCTCAAAGCCGAAGGACTCACATCTCCCTTAACCGTGCGCGCGATCGGGACTCTTCAAAAACCTCTTTTTCAGCTTATATCCGATGAAGAACGGTTGCGCGCTTGCATTTTTGCAGGAATCAAATCGGTTCCCTGCGTCATCATCGATGCCGACGCGGATGAAATGCCGTATCTCGAAGAGATCTCTTTGCCTCGCAATTATTTTGAAGAGATCGATCTTATATTTGAAATATTTTCCAAAAACAAGGTAACCGAAACGGAGCTCGCCAAATATTTTGGTATTTCCTTGGAAACCTTCCAAAAACGACTCTCACTTCATGATATACCAATTGCCGAGCGAAAGATCATCCTGAAGGCCGGTATTTCTTCAGAACACGCGATTCGCCTGCACCATTTAGACCCAAGGACGAAGGAAGAAGTTTATCGCGCTATGACAAACGGCGTTCACGGCCGTTCCGCCGAGGATCTCATATTCAATCTTTCGGAATCAAAATTTCAAACGCGAATTTATATCAAACACGCCGGGCTCTTTTATAACAGCATTGACAAGGCAGTCGCCACCATGAATCGAAGCGGAATTCCCGTCAAATGCGCCCGCGAAGAACGCAAAACCTTTACGCGTCTTGTGATCACCGTTCCCAAACGCTCTTGACTTTTCTCCTAAATATAGGGGCAATGTTCCACATGGAACATTGCCCCTTCCCTTTTTTGGCAAAATGCGTTTTGCACGTTCCACGTGGAACATTCAAAACCATACAAGATTCATGTTCTACGTGGAACATTTCATTCGCAATAAACGTTCGTTGTTCCACGTGGAACTTTTTCTGAAAATATCGTAAATTCACCCCTCCTGAACTTGACTTGCGCTTCTTATCATGCTATAATAGTTATAGTCGATTCATCGTAAACTTTGACGATTGACATATAACTATTCCCCATTTATATAGAAAGCTGGTGAAATTTTGGCTAAAATCATTGCTTTTGCCAACCAAAAAGGCGGTGTTGGCAAAACAACTTCGGCAATTAACGTCGCATCCGCACTCGGCATTGCAGGAAAACGCACCCTTCTCATTGACCTCGACCCTCAAGGAAATGCCTCAAGCGGCGTTGGCGTGCGCAAATCTACGGTAAAACAAACCGTTTACGATCTTATTATCGGTAGATGTCAGGCAACTGACGTTGTCATCAAGACAGAATTCAAAAATCTTTCCGTTATTCCCTCCGGTATGGATCTCGCCGCCGCAGAGCTTGAACTTGCAGAAATGGAAAACCGTCAAAACCGTATCAAGGATGCCATCCATAAGATCGCGGCAGATTATGACTATATCATCATCGATTGTCCTCCTTCGCTCGGCATGATGACCATCAATGCCTTGACCGCGGCAAACGGCATTGTGATCCCCATGCAATGCGAATATTATTCTCTCGAAGGTCTTTCCCAGATCATGATGACAGTGAAGCAAGTCAAGAGACATTATAATCCCTCTTTGTCGCTTACCGGAATTTTGATCACGATGTATAATGGACGCCTCAATCTTTCCATTCAAGTTTTGGAAGAACTGAAAAAACATTATGCGGACAAGCTTTTCTCCACACCCATCACAAGAAACGTTCGTCTCAGCGAAGCGCCCAGCTACGGAGAACCTATTCACTATTATGACAAATACGCAAAAGGTGCCGAAGATTACAGCAAAATTGCCGCTGAAATCATGGAGCGCATCTAAAATAGAAAGGATTTCATCATGGCACAGAAGAAAAAAGGCTTGGGTCGAGGAATTGACGATATTTATTTCGACAATCACATCACCGAAACCACAGAAAGCGGCGGCACCATCATGGTCCGCATCAGCGATGTTGAACCCAACGCGGATCAGCCCAGAAAAAACTTTGACGCCGCAGAACTCGAAGCACTTTCCGAATCCATCACCATGTACGGCATGATCCAGCCGATCACGGTACGCGCCGTGGACGGCGGAATGTATCAGATCGTAACCGGTGAGCGTCGTTGGCGCGCCGCAAGAATGGCAGGACTTTCTGAAGTTCCCGTCATCGTCATCGTTGCTGATGACAAAAAAGCCGCTGAAATGGCACTCGTTGAAAATATTCAGCGAAGCGACCTCAACCCCATCGAAGAAGCACTTGGTTATTCCGCGTTGATTGAAGAATACGGATTGACACAGGAAGAAACGGCAAAACGCATCGGCAAAAGCCGTTCCGCAATCACAAATTCTCTTCGTCTCTTGAATTTGCCGGAAGCTGTTCGCAAAATGGTCGAAGAAAACGAGCTTTCTACCGGTCATGCCAAAGTTTTGCTCGGTCTTAACAACCAAGACCGTATGGAGGAGCTCGCAAATCAGATCATTATCCGTGATCTTTCCGTACGTGATACCGAAAAACTCGTAAAAATGATGAATGAGCCTCCCAAAACAGAGCCTGCGGTCGTTCATGACATCGATCACACACGCGCTTTGGAGCTACTCGTTCAAAAAACGCTCGGAAGAACCGTTAAGATCAGCGAAAAAGGAAAAACTCACAGTATCACCATCGGTTATTCCGATAATGAAGATCTCGAAAACCTTCTCAAGCTTCTTTGCGGAGACAAGATCTTCGATCAACTCTAAGACCATACTTCCCTACGTTCTTTTTGAGATATTCTATTCGATTCTCATTTCATATGCCGTAAACGGCACAGGAGGATATTCATGCAAGATTTTATCGACAAATTGGACTTTTACAGAACGGACAGCGATGCTCTTATCAGTATTCAGTTCATCGTGATGGCAATCGCATTCGGTCTTATCATTTCATTCATCGCGGTTTATTATCATAGACGCGTGATCGGTTCCTTTATCCGTGCGATTCGTTTTGCCGAAGCCACAAGCGAAGATACCGCAAAAACGCTCACAGAGCTTGGTCAAGAAAACAACGTCAGTGCGATCGCAAAATTAAAAAAATCGTCTTCTCTGCGCAATCTCGTTACCATTTGCAACGAAAACGCAACCGAAGGTCAAGTTGTCATTGATGAAAATACGCGCTTCTATATTGCAAAAGAAAAAGAAGAACGCGCCAGAAAACAATTCGGTGATCAGCAGGACTCTCTCATCCCGATCTTGATCGGTTCGATCGTTCTCCTGATCGTTGTCGTTATCTCGTTCTTCTTTGGAAAATGAGTCATAATCGTCCACAATAATTTTGATAACAAGAAAAGCCGTCCGAATATCGGACGGCTTTCTTATTTTTAGTTTACATAGTATACAATATCATATTTTGCTTCAAGATCATAAAGATAATCAGCGAAATTCTTTTCGAGCTTTTCAGCCATCAAAAGTGTAATGATTTCATCTGCTACTTCATCATAAGGAACAAACGCATTGGTGGTTTCAACTCGATCCAAGCGGATGATATACGAACCAACAAAATTCTGAAGGGTCGTTTCCCAAACTTCTCCAACTTCCATGTTTTGGAGTGCATAATGCACATATGCTTCGAATGTATTTGCAAGATACGACATATAATTTGCATATTGTTCAGACTTTTCATCTGCATTGATATCACGATCTGCATACGTTTCATCGATTACATCAAGAAGATCATGGAAATCTTTCTCATCGAGAAAAACATACATCGTATCGATTGCAATCGTATCCTCGCCATCATACATGGCATTCGGATACGCTGTCTTTTCGTTATATTTCGCATTCAATTCCTTATCTACATCTTCAAGTGTCATTTCGCCATTTAACACTTTTGCGAGATAAGCATCCATTTCTGCTTTTGCTTCAGCCGCTTCATTCTGATCAGCGATATCTCTGACAGGGCGGAGAACAGATGTCCAATAGTATCCTGCAGGCTTAGAATAATCGGAGATCGCATGAACGGAATAGTAATCTCTGGCTTCCTGTTCAGATACCTGAACTTTCTGCTCAATATTATCATTATAAAGAGCCGCGATATAAAATCTTCTCAATTCTTCTTCAAGAAAATCCTTAGATACACGGTACATATCGCACCATTCTTTATATCCGTATGTTTCTTCGATATCCGCTTTTGCTTCCTTCAAAGCTTCCTTGAATTCCTTTTCATCGATAACATAGCCTTTTTCTTCAAGATCGATTTCAAGAGTCTTATATTTTACATAAGTCTTAACGGCATTCACCATAATATTATGAAGCTCATTTTCCGTTGTCTGATCTGTAACACCAACCATCAAATTATAATTGATGATGTCCTGAACGTCGGATTCGTAGACAAGGTTTCCGTCGTATTCAGCAACCACTTGACCACGGTCTATATGAAGCAACTGAGACATTCCGAAGAACAGGAGAGCAAACACTGCACAAATTGCAAGAATGATCGCCACAACGATCACAATTTGTTTAATAGATTTTGTTTTCATGTATTTCTCCCATATTATTTTTATTTTTTGTAAAGTTTTATTGCTCTTGCAAAAAGCCGTCATGAGACGGCTTTTTGCTTTTGAATATTGTTCAAATCCAAGAATTATTCGTGGTCGTGGCAACCGCAGTCGCAGTCGTCATCATCTTCGTCGCAGCAATCGCAAACGCAGGTGAATTCTGCGCCGCAAGCAGGACAGATCACATGGCTGGGATCGATATCTTCATCAAGGCAGATAGTATCGCCGCAAGCGGGACATTCTACTTCGATGAAATCGTCGTCGCAGCAATCGCAATCATCATCGTCGCAATCGCAACAATCGCAATCGTCTTCGTCGATCTCATAGTAATCTTCTTCGAGAGCGCCGAGGTCTTCGTCGATCTCTTCGATGTAAGATTCGAGATATTCGGTGTCTTCCTTGAGGCCACCGATCGCATTTGCGATATCGCCGAGAACGTCAAGGATCGCGGAAACTACTTTATCATCACAGTTAAGACCTTCTGCAAGACCTTTGATGTAAGCAACTTTTTCGGAAATGTTCATGATTTTGAACCTTTATACCATACCGAGGTATGATATCCTTTCTTTTGATTTTTTATGCCGAAAACGGCAGGGAACAGAGATGAAAAATTAAACTCTTTCGATGTATTCGCCTGTTCTGGTGTCGATACGGAGCTTTGTGCCGTTATCGATGAAGAGCGGAACCTTAACAACTGCGCCTGTTTCGAGAGTTGCGGGCTTGGTTGTACCGGTAGCAGTGTTGCCCTTGAAGCCGGGTTCTGTTGCAACAACTTCGAGTTCTACGAACATGGGGGGTTCTACGCTGAATACGTTGCCCTTGTAGGAAACGAGACGGCACATCATTTCTTCCTTAACAAACTTGAAGCTATCGGGAAGAAGATCTGCGGAAACAGGAACCTGTTCAAATGTTTCCATGTCCATGAAGTAGTAAAGATCGCCGTCGTTGTAGCTATACTGCATATCACGTCTTTCAACGATTGCGGGCGGGAATTTGTCTGTAGGGTTGAATGTGGTTTCGGTTACAGCACCGGAAATAACGTTGCGAAGTTTGGTACGAACGAAAGCCGCGCCCTTACCGGGTTTAACGTGCTGGAATTCGATAACCTGCATTACGTTACCGTCCATTTCAAATGTTACGCCGTTCTTAAAATCGCCTGCGATTACCATAATAAAATACCTCCAAAAGTATATGTCTGATTAAATATAGTTTTATCACTTTACATTGTAACGCAAAACGCGAAAAATATCAAGTGGTTTTTCATATTTTGTACGTAAAATATGTGATTTTATACGATTTCTATGAGTTCTTTCGGGCTCTTTGTGATATCAAGGGGTCCATTTTCGGTCATTTGCACCATATCTTCGATACGAACGCCATATTTTCCCTTCAAATAGATGCCCGGTTCGATGGTGAAAATATGTCCCTTTGTAAGCGGTTTCTTGCCTGCGGCAGAAACTCTGGGATTTTCATGGATATAAATACCAACACCATGTCCGAGGCCATGACCAAAGCAGCCTTCATAGCCTGCGCCGTAGATGATATCACGGGCAACCTTATCGAGTTCAGCACCTGTCATACCTTCACGAACGGCATCGATCGCGGCAAGCTGTGCTTCAAGGACGGTATTGTATACCTTTTTCATCTCATCGTCAGCCTTACCGATCACGACGGTACGGGTCATATCGGATGCATAACCCTTAAAATAACAGCCAAAGTCCATGGTGAGAAAGCCTTTTTCAAGCATTACGGGACGGGGAACACCGTGAGGACGGGCAGAGTTCGTACCCGAAACGGCAATGGTATCAAAGCTCGTACCCGATGCGCCGCGCTTTTTCATCTGATATTCGATCTCAGCCGCAACGTCGGTCTCTTTCATATCGGGGCGGAGAAGGGGCAGAAGCGCCGCAAATGCGTCGTCGGTAATCTGCTGAGCCGCTCTGACGAGCGCCATTTCGTTTTCGTCCTTATATTCCGCGATCTCACGGACAACACCGCCCATCGGAACGAATTCACAGGGAAGCTCCTTTTTGAAACGCTCCAATTCGGCAACGACAAGAAGATCGTCCTCATAACCGATGGTCTTGATGCCTTTTTCTTCGATGATCTTTCTCATTTCCTCGAAACGGGGACCGACAGAGATCTTACAGCCGACAGCTTCCTGTTCAGCGGCTTCCAAATAACGGAAATCCGTAAAGATGGTCGCGTCGTCCTTTGTTACAAAAAGCATACCGTCATGGAACAAAAACTCGGAAATATAGAGACTGGTTTTTTCGTTGGAGGTAATGAAAGCATCGACCCCCGCAGGGAAGTGCTTTTGAATTTTTTCTACGCGAGTCATAGTAAATAACCTTTCTGAAGCAAAAACGCCTTTTCGCTTCTGTGATTTGAGTATATCACAAAATGATTAACAAAGAATTCCAAAAATATAAATCTTTTATGAATATTTCGGTCAAAAATCGACAACGTCTTCACCGTCAAGTGCGGCAAGTCCGAGACGAAGCGCGTTCGAGGCAAGCTGTCTTTCTTCTTCATTCTCGCTTTCCAGCATGGGAAGCAGTTCACGGAAAAGTGCGCCGCGGATCGAGATGTCATTTTTGAGATCGTCGTAATTCAGAAGCGGAACGGAATCGTTTTCCACCTCAAGATAGAAAAGTCCAAATGCTTGCGCAGTCAGAAGCTTCATATTCAATGCGATTTCGGGCGAAATTCTGCCTATCAGACGCAAACGAAGCAAAACATCCGATCCGAAGCCTTCCGACGCAACAACGCCGCGTACACGCTCGATCAGCGCTTCATTTGAATCCACGCCCGTGATATCCACGGTAAGCTTTTCATAATGGCGCTTACAGAGACGACGGTTTGAAAACGATGCGGAAAGATGTCCCGCTTGCTTCGAAAGCTCGCAAACGATGACGCCTTTGACGCCACATTCATCAAACGATCTGCCCTCCAGACATCCGCTGTACGCATAATAGGTATTGTTCGAGACCTTGATCTCGCCGCCCTTATGGATATGACCGAGCGCAACGTAATCAAAGCCGCTTTTGCCGATATCGGCAGGCGTGATGGGACAGCAATCGGAATGTCCGCCGACATCTGCGTGTGCCGCCAAAATATTGATGCGTCCTCGATCAAGAGGAACGATCGATTGCAAGGGATTTTCCGTATACTTTTCCGACGTGAAGGCATAGCCGTATACGCTCACGCCGATATCGGGGAACGAAAAATGCGAGATATTTTCATCATCAAAAATATAAACGTTCGGAGGGAAGAGCTCCTTTTTATAAGGACTGCGCGGAGAAATAAAGTCATGATTACCCGGCGCGATGACAAATCGGCATTCGGGGAAGGATGCAAACTGCGAAATCAGAAGCGAGGTGGTTTCCTTCGTTACAAATCCGCTGTCAAAAAGGTCTCCCGAGATGATGACCATATCGGCTTTTTCGGTTTTTGCAAATAAAATGAGGGACGAAAACGCACCGCGAAGCTCATTTTTACGAACCTGCGCCTTTTGTACGTCCAACATGGAAAACGGCGCATCCAGATGGATATCCGCCGTATGTATGATTTTG
>JBGVLA010000196.1:0-41313 GCA_045124015.1 Eubacteriales bacterium
CAAAATACCTTTTGAAAACATAATAGATGTTAACGCCGATACACTTGTTTATAAAGACAACGATGGAAATGTATCTCAAATTATCCTCACTGATTGTGTTAAAAATTTTTCTTCGGTTTTAGGTGAAGAATTAAGAAACCGTTCCGGAAATGTCATAATGGCTGTAGGTGGGAGATGCTTTTCAAAACCTACTGCTTTTTACGAATTTTTTACAGAAGGCCACCATACAAGATTCTACATGACGCTAAAGCGTACACCATTACAAAAATTTTTAGAAAAGATCGGCTTGAACATAGACTCCAAAGCCTTTTCGGAGTTTTATTCACTTCAGAAAAAGCTTAATTCTTTTGGATATTCAGCTATTGATTTAACATAAAATTTTACATAGGCTTCGTTGCAAGCATGGCGTTGCACCCCGGAAGATAGCGGTCAAGTGCAGCTCCCATCATCACCAAGGGGTTAGTGTACCCTCTGCAAAACCCTCGTGCATCTAAATCAGCCACACACGGTTTTGCATCTAAATCGGACACACGTCACAAAACAAAAGACCACCCTCGGGGTGGTCTTTTGTTTTGGCTTATTGATGGAAGGACTCGAAAGGCGGGTCCTGAAAAAGCCCTGGATGGGCTTTTTCCCGCCGTGGCTTTTCCGCAGAAAAGCGAGTCCAACGGATGCAACATTGGATTTTTACAGGTGCCTTTCGGGTCTGTATACAGATTCGAACCGGCGAAATATTGAAATGTTTACAAAGTTGTGGTATAATAAAAAAGAAAGGCGGTGAGGCTATGATTTACGGAACAATCATACAAAAAGGAGAAAAATATTACACCTTTCTCAAAAAGCTTTTTGAGTCAATCGATAATATTCAGTTGAATTACAAATGGCTAATTTCTCATCCGGAGTGCTACCCATTTGATAAGGATATTCAAAAAACATTAGAACAAGAATATTGTATATTGACAGGAAAAGAGTTGACCGATTTGGTCAACAAAGAAGATTTTCAATGGATATGGGGAACTTTTTCGGCATTTGATCCATCAACAGCTGACAAAGATATATTAGAATACAAGCTTCCCGAAAACGATATGTACCCTGGATTTTGGAAAAAACCACTCACAATACAACACCCTTTAGCCAAAATAGAAATCGTTGCATTCGATTCATCATATACCTTGATCTTCACAAAAGATTTTACTTTACCTGAAAGATTCAAGGAATTTTATCCTTTGGCAGAGGATTTGGAGTTGGTTAATCGCTCTTTATAATACATAGGACTCGTTTGCAAGCATGGTGTTAAAAGTCCGGCAGACCGCGGATACTTTTAACTCCCATCATCACCAAGCAGCATATCCTCTCAGAAAAACGCATACAGCAAAAAACCAAGTCATAAAGACTTGGTTTTTTATATTTATTTTTCTTTCTTTTTATAAAGCAAAGCGCCGATCGCCATGATAACAGCAAAAACGATCAAATAGAAGAGCACGGGGAATGCAAATTCACCGTTTTCCGCTGCTGCTTGATACGGTCGGATACCATGCGCATAGATCGCAACGAAGACCATAAAGAGCGAAGCAAGCGTTGCCAAGACCGGCATCACGATATTCTTAAAGATATTCTTTTTGCCTTCTTTTATGATAAACATAATAAAGACAGGAATATAGATCGCATAGATCGTGATGATCGGAAGCTCAGAGGAATCAAAGCTAAAGAGCCCAAAAACAGGCTTTGTAAGATTTGCCGCGTAGAAATAGAAGAACCATGCCGCACAGAAGAAAAGCGCAATCACGCCCGAATTCGAAGGCATATTGGTATGAGGATCTATGTGAGCCAATGTCTTAGGTGCAGGACCGCAATCTCTGACTGCAACGGAATAAAACGATCTTGTGCAAGCAAGCATCAGACCATTGAGTGTACCCAAGCAAGAAATGACGATGAACACATTCAAGATCGTACCGCCAACCTGACCGAAAAGATTCTTGAACGCCGTTGTGGAACCTTCTGCACGAAGAACATCCACAGATGCACCGCCGGTCAGACCGATAAAATACGTAATATAAACAGCCATAATGATGATCGTACCGATCACAAGCGCGATCGGAAGATTGCGCTTCGCATTTTTCAATTCCGCATTGATAGAGGTCGCAATGATCCAACCCTCATATGCAAATGCTGCCGCTGCAATACCTGCAAAAACGCTGCCAAAATCACCGCCTGTGCTTTCAGCAGTTTGTGTAAAGGCTTCTATGGTATTGCCATTGATCAAGCCCACGATGGTACCGACAACAACGATGATCGCAAGAGGAATCAGTTTGATAATGGTTGCGCTGACCTGGAATTTACCTGCGATCTTCGGCGAAAGAATATTGATCGCATACGCAAGACAGAGATAGAACGCACCGAGCGCCATGCAAAGTCCGCTTGTGATATCTGCACTCGCGTCAAAAAGAACGAGCGTATATCTTGCAGAGACCCACGCCAAAACCGATGTCATCGCAGGAAAATAGATTGTCGAAAGAAACCATCCCGTCATATAAGCATATTTCTTACCGACGATCGCCTCCGCATAGTCAACAACGCCGTTGACCTTCAAATATTGTGTGGCAAAATTTGCAAAGGTAAACGCGCAAATGATCATGACGACACCGCCGATGATCCACGCGAGGATACCCAAAAGCATATTGCCGTTGGTGTACTTGAGAATATCCTGTGCCTTAAAGAATACCCCCGAACCAATCACGATACCGACTACCATGCAAATGGCTGTAAAAAGACCGTATCGTTTTTTAAGCTGATTATTTTCCAAAATTCAAATCCTCCGATTGATTTGTTTTTTTGATACTTTTCAATTATATCATAAATATTTTCACTTGTAAACATATTTTTTGTATCTTATATCAAAAAAAGACCGCCATATAGCGATCTTTTTTATCCATGATTTATTTTTGCGGTGTCAGCATCGTCGTGATATAGAAAAAACCATTGCTTTTTTCCGTTTCTTCTACATAAGTGCCGATCTTCAAAATCACAGGCGTTTGCGTTTTTAAGGTCTTATCCAGCTTGATCGTTTGAATATATTCTCCTGCGTGGATAAATCCGCTTCTGCCAAGCAATTCATCGGGAAAAGTACCGGTAATATTTCCGTTTTCATCGCGCGTAAATGCGACCGTATAGATCTCTGCACGAATGGCAATACCTTCGTTCGTTGTAGGATTTGTAACATAAAAATTGACGTTTTTACCGTCAAAATACGGATTTCCGCAGATCCAAACATCACAAATATCCTGTGCTTGATAAAAAGTATAGCCAAATTCTTCGGGAAGAGCTTCGGGAATACCGCTTTTCCTGTTTTTATCATAAATATTCGGTTTGATCGTCAGCATCCAAAGAAAAATGCCAACCGCCAAAACGATTAAAATAAGCGCCGCCAAAATGAATTTTATCGCTTGGCGAAGAGATGTATAACAAATCGATTTCATGAGTCAAGCCCCCCGTCAATCACAAACGGTGCTGTAGTCGTTTCTTCGGCTGTAGTCGTTTCTTCGGGCACGGTCGTTTCTTCACCAGCTGTTGTTTCATCCAGCAATTCGGACGCTGTCGATTCCGCGGGAGACTGCGCAGGAAGCTCAACCTTGATCGTCAAAAAGCCAATCGCTTTTGGCGTTGGACTCTGAAATTTCGCGTCATTTGGACGGAAAGGCTCACCCGAAAAGGAGAGATACCATGCTTTTATTTCAGCGTCACTCAATTCAAATTCATATTGATTCGGCCCAGACTTCGGAACCTCACCCGAAAAAGTATTATTCGCATAATTCTTATAGACCGACATGGTGATATTTTGTTTAAGCACATCGTACATATCAGCGTTGGCATTGCTGTATTTCTCATCCTTCGTCATATCAAACGAAAGCTTTACGACGACCTTACCTCCAGAGTTATTGATAACCTTGATGCAATTATTCGTTCCATCAAAGCCATACCATCCGGGCAAACCGCCTGTTGTACCTGCCGCAGGATTGGAACTCGATACGTCAGCGCGATACTGATGTTCGCGCGGGCTCCATTCGCCCCAATCGTAATAAAACTGCAATGCGCCGAATTCGATCGTGATATTATATTTATACGGTCTTGTCGTCGTTTCTTCCGTGGGAATTCCCTCGGACATCGTTTCCACAATAGTTTCCACCGTTGTGGATTCTTCAGTCGTGGTTTCGGTGGTGATTTCTTCTGCGGTAGTCGTTTCCACAGGTATTTCCGTCGTAGTTTCCACAAGTATTTCCACAGTTGTGGATTCTTCGGTCGTAATTTCGGTGGTAATTTCCTCCGCAGTGGTCGTTTCCACAGGAATTTCCATCGTAGTTTCCACAGTTGTTTCCACAATTGTGGATTCTTCCGCCACGCTTTCCGTTGTCGTTATATCGGATGCCGTCGTTTCCGCCGCCAAAATCGGTTTAGCAAAAAATGACGATATCATACTGCACGACAAAAAAACAGCACAAAGAGATTTTATAATTTTCTGATATTCAATTGTTTTCATAAAAATATAACACCTCTTTTCACCGTATTTTCATATTGAAATTTTTTTGAGACTTACGCCGACGGATGAGATGGAAAATACAGTATTGCATTTTCACAGCTCATCCATCGTGCCATAAGCAAATCCTTTTACAAGGGAGCGATCATCAAGACCGCATCATTTTACTGCATGAATGGTTACAACTACGCGAGCGAGAGTAACTTTTTCTTCGGAAAGGCCAACAGGAGTACCGCTGAGGGAAATCGTAACAACGCCGGAAGGAACTTCCTCATACGTTGCTTTGAGCGGACATCTTGCAAGAGAGCCTTGACCGTCAATCGCAGTCAGCACCAGCGCTCCGTAAGCGGAAGAAACATTTTCAAATGTGGTTTCATACGCAATCGGGAGGTCTGAATGATTATAAATTTTGATTTTATCTCCGCCTTCTTTTTCGGGAAGCCAAGTGGATTCTTCGTTTTCGGTGATGACGTATTCATGTTTTTCGGTATCCCATACGGAATAGACGTCATAGACGAAAGTCATATCGCCAAAAACGATATCGATGGAATATCGGCTCATTTCGGTTTCATCGTATTTGATGTATACGTCAGCGCCGGAAGAACCGCCGGGCTGAATGGCGGACACGCTCAGCGCAGAGGCAGAAAGGATCAAAATGGCGACCAAACAAATCGCAAGTATTTTTCTCATACGCAGGGCTCCTTTTTATGTTTTTATTTGGGGGTTAGGGTGTGGGGTTAGAAGTAGTAAATGCGTCCTTAGAAACGGTAACAGTAAGAGTACCGACCACGGTTTCTTCAGTGATATTTGCAGCCATCAAATTATTTACGACAGTCAACCAATCCAATCCGGCAGCAGGAGTAACACTCAAAGTTTGCATTGCTGATGTACCAGGGGCTCCAGCTGTAGTCGTCGCCCCGTCTGCTGCTTTACTTGTAACAGTAGCTTTATCAACATAAGCATCAGCTGCCGTATCTGCTATCAAAACCATATTTGCTTTAGCAGTTTGATTTTTCTCAAGATCAGCCTGAGCTTTATAATAAATCTTTTGGTCAGAATGGTTCGTAATTGTAAAAGCATTAAATGTATGTTTTTGATTAAGATTAAGTTCAGTGTTTTCTTCAGGGTCAATTTCAATAAGGTTTCCTTGTGAATCTACGAGATCGTATTGATAGGTATTTACATTCCAACGATAAAAATACTCATAAGATTCCGTTGTTCCGCCCTCCGTTACCTTTGTAATAACATCGCCCAAGTTAATAACCAAATCAGAATATGTAATATCAATAGCATATCTATGCTCAATAACATTTTTAGAATTTATAGTATTACCATTTTCGTCCGTTTTGGTAGTATGAGTAAAATTCAAAGAAACATCTGCATCTACGCCTGTTTCAGGAAACTTCCCCGCTTCTACACCATTATTCAAATTTCCATCCTTGCCTTGCTCACCAACAACCCAATACTGCTTACCTGCGACAATTGCATCAGCACCCGGATCCTTCTCGCCAGCCAAAACACTCATGCACATAGCTGAGAAAACAAATGCTACTGCAAGAAAAATCGATAAAAATTTTTTCATAATTTACCTCCATATGATTCAAAAATTAAAATTATTTTTACCCCTTTCCCTCTCGGGGTTCTTTACATAAAATTACTCTTTCGAAACCGAAAGAATGACCGCGCCGACAATGGTTTTTCCATTAGGCGGCACGCCTTCGGCAATGACACGGTTGATATACGCCTGCCAAGTTAAGCCGTTCGGCTTAATGGCAATCGTGGTCGTAACCGTCATTGCGTCTTTTTGTGCTTGTACCGCAGGCACTTGAAAAGCGCCCAATTCATCGGTTTCCACAGTACAAGTTTGTGTAAATTGCAAATCCGAATCCGTGGGTACGGAGTCGATCTGCGCTTTGATGGGAAGATCGGAATGGTTGATGACCGTTACCGTAATTTCGGGGGTGTCATCCTCCATGACCACGTCATACTCATAAGTATTGACGTTCCATATCGCGGATTTTACGTTGATATTCATATCGCTATATTCCACGTCCACCGCATATCGGCTTGCGCGGTATATAACAGAAACATCAAACGGAACAGATGCTTCTTCTCCTTGAAAAATCGTATCTCCGCGATTTTCTTGTCCGATGACATAATCGGCAATTACAGAAAAGTTGCTGATATAGATCATCATGACAAGCATAAGAATAATTGACAAACATTTTCTCATCCGCCGATTACGCCTCCTTTCTCTCCCCGATCAAGGGGATAAATCCGCTGATGCTTGCGCTTGCGTGGGTGCTATCGTAATCGTGATCGTACCCGTGCTTGCTCCGCTTGAAACAGGGTTCTGCGGAACACCCGATAGATACAAATATCGCTTAACAATATATGCCTTAGCATTATACTGATCTGTGTCCTTTTCGCAAAACGGAATCTCTCCGTTGTCCTCTGTCTCGCTTTCGCCGACAGGCTTACTGTTGGTTTCCACAAGAGCCGCGTCAATGCCGACGCCGTAAAAGCTATCAACATCTATCTTGATCGTATAGTACACGTCTCGATTGGAATGATTTTCGATTTGAATGATATTATTCGAACCGTCATTTCCGCTCCAAATGCTTTCCTCAACCGATACGTATTTATGCTGATTGACATCCCAAACCTCTTTGGAATAGGTAAAGTTCATCGCGCCAACGATCAAGTCCACGGAGTAACGATTTTCATCGTCGCCCATGTTCACCGTTCGAAGCGTGATCACCTCTTTGTGTGTTTGGTTATTCGGAGAATGATAGTCGATTCGAGTATCTGTGCCACTGGTAAAATCAAGCGGTTTCGGGTCCGACGTAGGCCAGAACTTATGCCACGGACTCATGCCATCATCTTCTTTTTTGAAGATGGCGCCGGTTACCTTGAATGCGATCTCGCCCGGGACAAGTACTTGTGTGTAATCACTCACACCGTCTCCCAAAGCATCGATGATATAATTTCCGTTGGCGTTCTGAGAACCCTCGCCGACAGGAAGCCAATCACTGCCCTCAAGCTGTAAGGTGATCTTCGTTGGACTATATCCGATTGTGGGATCGTTATAAAAGAAGTCCACCTCGGGATTGATCTCTACCGTATCGTCTCCGATCAGACCGAAATAATAAACATCGCCTGCCTCGGAAATGTTTTTGGGATGCTCACTGCCAAGTGCCGTGGCGTCCGCCGCCTTTTCTACGTACGCAACGTAATTTTCAATACCAACGACGTTTAGCGATGCTTTCTTGATCTCAAACTCCGCTTCGCCGTATAGATCATAGGTCGGAAAGCTCATCTCGACGACCACGATGTAGTTGCCTGCATCGGTAGGCGGGCCGTCCAACAGTCTGTCTTTATCACACACAAAATGGTCATGATCGACATCTTCATAAAACGTATACTCAACAGGATCTACGTCAAGCGAAATGACATGACTACCGTCCCTCATGTAGGCAGTGTAGTTAAAGTTGCCCATCACGTTGCCGCCACCCGTTAAGGTATATATTCTTTTCTCGGCAGTCGCATCATGCCCTGCAAACAAGTTGAATCTAAGGAGAGAATCCAAGGTCTTTCTTTCCTTGGGATAGGAATAGTTCTTATCAAAGATATTTGCCCTCGGCGTTGTGGAAAGACCAAAATAATCTCTCGCTTCATGCTCCGCATCCTCAATCGCTTTCGCTCTTTCCTCTTGATCTTTTACGCTGTCTTGATTGCCGCGGATCTCAACCTCAACGTTCCAGATCGGATGCTCTACTGCAGGAGCTGTTCTGTTATCAATCAAGGAAACGTATGCGTAAGCAACAGGGATGGTTTCGCCTTCAATGTTTAAGTCGGCGATGACATGACCGCAGTCAACTTTCAATTCCAAATGACCCGTAAGCGCACCGCTTTCACCCGTCGTTTTTACGCGGCCCGTAACGTAATTGATCTCCGTTACGACGATTCGCTCGTGGGTGTGGGTGGTCGTTTCCGGAGTGCCAACATTTTGACCCCAATTGTTCTCTCGATCTGTATGGGTGGTACACTCATGAGAAATATCCGTTGTGATGCGGATCACGTCCTCAACGCGCACCATGGAAACGTTAAAGGTCAATGTCTCTGTGATCGTAGTTTCGATATAAACCCAGTCTGTGTTGCTCCATTCTCTACTGCTACCGGAAAATTGGTGAGTAGCGTTCTCAATCAAACTCGTGGGCGAAGCCGCATTACTGCTGATAGTAGTTTCAATTTTATACCCATTTTCTCCTTGAGCAGGAGAATCAAAAGAATCCGTAACCGTATAATGGAAGCCGATCGTCTCTTCTGCGAAATGGCTATAAGAGGGCACGACAGGTGTGCCGTCATACGTTTTCGTCAGATCATTTAACTGGATACCGTGCGCCTCTTTGACGATGACTTCGATTCGGTATACGACATAAGGCGAAGTACCGACCGTCGCAACATCATTTTTTCGAATCCAAAGGTCTGTTTTGGCTTGTCCCTCGGGAACTTCAAACATATATCCATGCCCCCCGGTGCCGTATTGCAAGCCGTATTCTTTCATACCGATAAGCGTTGGCTTGTCGTCATTCGCATCTACGGTATCGATCGTAATATCGCCCGACTTGACGTCAAGGTCTCGGATATCCAAGGTGATGGAAGAGACCGTTAACTCCTTATTATCATTGTAAGGATCATATGTAAAATCTAAATAGAAAGTTCGCTGTCCGGGTTCCAGATAAATGGTATAAACGTATGTACTCGGAGAGAATGTGATCAAATTTGTCGTAACACGACATTCGTTGTGAGACTCCTTACCATACCAAACTAACGCATTGTCTTTTCCCTCAACGCCGACATGCAAATCGGTGAGCGGCTTCGCAACGTCATCCTCATACATATTGGGCGTTTCGGTGAGCTTTCCAGCTTCATCCGCGCTCAAATGATAGTCGCTTTGATATGCGATCGCGCCCGAGGTAACGCCTGAGTTGTATTTTTTGATCACGGAATAGACCGGTTGGTTACCCTGCCGCGCATTCGGTGCTTCCAAAACGTACGCACCGCCGTATTCGGCAGGATGAGGGAGTGTCAACGCGATCGCCTTATAGCCGGCAGGAACTACGTATTCTTTGATCACCTTTGTTTGATCAAACCAATAAGAAAGTTGAACACCATTTGTATCCACGGCTTCACCGGTTGGTTCACCGTTTTCATCCACCGCGTATAACGTATGTTCATCTGTATCCAGCGCATAATACTGAGTTGGCTCACTGCCAGCCATGATAGCAGCCGCACTGATATTCACCAAAATCGGATGCCCCTTGCTATTATGCTTCACAGGATAAAGCTTAAAGGTTCTTTGGGAAGAGTTTTCCGCAAATCTTGCCAAATACATATACGAATTCGGGTCAAGATTAACCGTCGGGATGTTTGCGCCGTTTACGCCGTGATTGTTGATGGCATACTGCGAAAAGCTTGCCGCGGAAACATGTGCGTCAGAATAGATCGCGATCATATTATCTCGCATATCGGTCGCTTCGCCTGCGCCGATCGCGGCGGCGGAGGATTTACCCTTGCCCGACGTGGCGTTGATCGTACCACTGTAGATCGTAATGGCAAGGCGAGAACGATTTTGTGAATTGTTGGTGATTTCGTCCGTCGTACCGATACCCGAAGAACAGTAACCGCCGTAAGCAGTAACGGTAAGATCTCGTTTTTCAGTACCGCCAATGATGATCTCATAGACGTTATCCCCCGTGAACATCTCCGAGGTTGCATTTTTTACGGAGTCGCCCTCGCCGATACCTGCCGCCCAACAGCCGCCGTGTGCGGTAATATTACCGCCGAGCAGAGTGATCGCCCCCGTTGTCGCCGCGGAGTTGAGTCCGCCGCCAATGCCTGCCGCGCAATGTCCGCCGTATGCGGTAACTTTGCCGTTCAAAATGGTGATATCACCCGGTGTGCCCTGTGTATATGCAACTTTTCCTACGGATTCGGGAGCATAAGACACACCGCCGCCGATACCCGCACCGCCGCCAAGCTGAGTGTCGCTGGGACCGGAGAGGCTCTGCGACGCGGGATCGCCATTATAACTATATTGCGAAGTGCCGGAAGTTTTATTTTGATACGCACCATATGCCGATAAATTATCCGCATTGGTGATCGTCAAGGAGGAATCTCCGTCAACCTGGATTCCTGCATAACCGCCGCGGTAACCGGTGTTTGCCGTTGTGTCCGCCTGCAAGTTTGTACTTCCTTGTGTCAGATACACGCCGTTGGTTCCTGCTCGAAATACACATTCACCGTAGAACACCGCATTGACGTTAGCGCCGCCTGTAATGAGAAAAGGTGCGGTCGGGACGTAATAATCCGTACCGCCGGTCGTTCTTGTCCATCCAAGATATTGTCCGGCTTGATAAAGCTGAGCGATCGTTGCCGTGCCTTTGGTTGAATCGTCAATCTGGGGGATATTGTTTCCCGCATCGGAGCGGTCGATGGTAACGCCCGTTCCGCCATATGTACCAAAGATCACGTTGACATCCAAACCGTCGATCGTAACGGAAAATACGCCTTGCTCAATGATGATGGTATCGCCGTCTTGGTACTTCTGATTGCCCTGATCATCTTTTATATTTGGTGAAATCACGACAGGTCCGCTATTAAATGTATGCGTTGCCGCCTTGACAGTAAATTCAAAAGAAGGAATCATACAGATGAGCATGGCAAATACCAGCGCAAGCGAAAGCACGCGCAGTTTTCTTGAAATGTTCATTTTGTTTCCTCCTTTTCTATATGATATTAAAATTAAGAATGATATATGATTAAGATTCTGCCGATTTCACAATATGGATGGTGATCGGAAGCTGTGTTTTCAAAACGGATTTTTCATGGGTTTCGGGATCATATGCATCCACGACCACAAGCATCTCGTAATTTCCTTCGGGAAGCATCGTGCCATCCGCAAGCGTACCAAGCTTTGCCGCAGGCAACGAATATCCGATCTGGACAAGCCCCGAGCGATATAGCTCTTGATAAGAAGCATTCGCATCGTAACCGTCTGTCGCTTCCAGAGCGGCTTGCTCTTCTGCGGTACGTCCTGTACGGCCGATGGTCCGTTTCAATTCGGCATCGCTGATCACGATACGGATAACCAATTCCTTCGTTCCTCGTTTGGGATTCACAAAATCGATGAGTCCGACACCCGTATCCACATTAAAGTACGCTTCTTGATTCATTTCAATGCTGATACGTTCCGAGCCTGCAGGAGGCGGAGCATATGTTCCCGTATCCACAACAGGCACTTGATTGACGTCGATCTGCTCTTGCTGATAAGGCGAACCGCCAAATCTTTTCAGCAAAAGGATCAAGCCGATCAGCAAAAGCGCAAGCAAAAGACCGATCAAAGGCAAAAAGAAGAGAATGATCGGAATGACCTTCGAAACCTTGCCGACAAAGGAACAGCGTTCAATCAGTCCTTCGTTTTTCCCGACAAAGCCGCCGCAGATCTTATCCGCGGAAACCTTAGCAAGCACATGACAGTTTATGAGCATGCCCTTGGCGTTTTCTGCACACATGGCACCCGAAAGCACACCGCCTGCGGCATCCAAAACGCAATCAAGCGTAAGATTTATAACCTTACCGCCTTTTATGTAGCCAAAAAATCCTGCCGCAGCCAAACCCTTAGCCTTGACCTTAAAGCCCTTGATGCTATATCCGTTGCCATCAAAAACACCGCAAAATGGAGTCGAATCGGAAATTCCGATCGGAAGCCATTTTTTTCCGCTAAGCTTGATATCGCAAGTCAATTTATAATATGCGCTTGCCGCATCCGAATCTCCGCTGGCGATCGCCTTCGCAATTTGAAGCAATTGCTCGGCACGATCGATCAAGATGGGTTCTTTCCCATTTACTTCCGGCACCGCAAGCGTTTTATCGAGCTCCATTCGCTTGTCATTTTTTTGGGGATGGCACCAAGCACTGCCAAATCCCATTTTTTCCGAAATCTGTGTGATATCATCGGCATCCACAGCCATGCGATATACACATTTGAAACAACTCCGTTTTTGGTAAAAAATCGGAGAGCCTGTTTTTTCAAAAACTCCCAAAAAACAGGGCGCTCGTCCACAAACGAGCGCCCTGTTTTTATTCTCCCTTATGCGTCAACGAAAGCTGATACAGCAGCTCCGCCGCGTCCGCACGCGTAATGACAGCATCTCTGTTTTCGGAAACGGCAAGTCCGACGGCAGAAAGCATCGCCATGCCCTCATCAGAAATTTCCGCCCCCGATTCCGCAGAGGCAAGCACCGCATCCGCCAAAGCCAGACCATCCAGCTTGGCAATACGGCTGATGATCGTGGATGCCTGCACGGAGGTGATCGCCTCATCCGGACAGAAGCATCTTCCCTGTTCGGTATCCATACCGACAACGATGCCGAGACGCGCCGCCGTTGCGATATATTTATTTTCCGCAGCAGAAAAATCCTTGCTATCCGCAAAGCCCGATTCATTCGCCGCAAGAAGATCGATATCGATATCATTCATCTTCATCGCCATAACGAGAAATTCTCCGCGCGTAACCGTCTTCTCGGGATAAAAATACCATTCTTCTCCGATTTTTTCACCGATAAACGCATCCTTGGACGCCAAAAGAACAGCAGAATGTGCTTCCTTGGCGTTTTTCATATCCGCATACACGATGCCTCGCGCATTTTCCTCCGTATGAACCGTTACGATCGCCTCCTCGGAACGATTGCCATAGGGGTCGACCGCAACATAGGAAAAACTGTCCTCTCCCGAACTGCCTTCATACGCAGTGTAGCAATAAGAGCCGTCTCGATTCCATGTCAGCTTCCCCTTTTTGGGTGTCTCGATCAAAAGATACGTTATCTCATCGCCCTCGGGGTCATTGGCGGAAAGCCTTGCGTAAACAGGGATATCCTCCACAGCGGCAAGCGATGATGCCTCCGCGGTAGGCGCAAAATTCAGAGAATCCAGCATATATACGGTGCAGACAAAATCCTTTTCATACGTTTGTCCATACGGTAAAAAGCCAAACGTTGCGGTCTTTCCCGCTTCCGAAGGAACGAAGCGAAGCGCTTTGATGGCGTTTCGGGAAACGATCTGACCATCCTTGACGTCGAGCGCTCCAAGCTTCAAAACACCGTCGGAAAGAGACGGAAGCTCCGTTACGACGATGCCAAGAAATTCCGATTCCCCAAAAACAGGCAGAAAATCCTCCTCCGAAAACGAAACGGTATTTTTGCCGACGCCCGTTTTCAAAACAGCACAATCCTCCTGCAAGACCTCGATCGCGGGCGAGAGAAGCCCCGCCGCATGAACGGATGCCGCAAAAAACGCAAAAAATGCGATCACACATCCTAAAATTCCAAGTTTTTTCTTCATATTCAAAAACCTGCCTTTCTGCAAATTCGATACGGATATTTTATCCGAATCGCAATTTTCTTATACATCACCTTGACAAGATATTACAAATATGATACAATATATTTTGACAACATATGTTGTCAAAATACAAAGAACAGTCATGTTTCATGACAGAAGGAGTCAATTTATGTTTTTATTCGGAATCGGCGTTCTCGCCGTCATCGTTGCCGTTATCTCCCTTGTTTACGTTCTCAAAAAGTGCAAACACGGTACATATCCTAAGCAGAAAAAAATCGGTCTTGCCGTAACTGCTATCGCTTTGGTCGGCGGTATCTTCTTTATGGCTTGCGATTGCATTACGACCATTCCGACAGGTCATACAGGCATCGTTACCACATTCGGCCGCGTAGAAGACTATACCTATGAAGCCGGCGTACATACCAAAGCGCCTTGGCAGCAGGTCGTCAAGATGGATAACCGTATTCAGAAGGCATCCGTGGAAATGTTCTGCTTCTCGAGCGATATCCAAGAGGTTTCCACCGTTTATACCATCAACTATCAGATCGAAAAAGCAAATGCACAGACCATCTACCGCACCATCGGTAAGGATTATTATACTACCATCATTCTTCCCCGTATCGAAGAATCCGTAAAGAGCATGATCGCAAAATACAACGCGGAAAGCCTCATCGCCAGCCGCGAACAGCTCTCCGTCGAGATCCGCGAGGACCTTACGGCAAAGCTTGCCGCTTATAACGTAGAGGTCATCGACGCTTCCATCGAAAACCTTGACTTCTCCGACGCTTTTACCAACGCCGTTGAAGCAAAGCAGGTCGCAGCACAGGAAAAGCTCAAAGCCGAGATCCAGCAGGAACAGGCAAACATCGAAGCAAAAGCTGCCGCTGAACGCGCCGTCATCGCCGCACAGGCAGAAGCAGAAAAGGCTGTCATCGAAGCAGAAGCACAGGCGGAAGCTGCAAAGAAAGAAGCTGACGCAAAGGCTTACGCAGGCGAAAAAGAAGCAGAAGCCAACAAAAAGATCTCCGAAAGCTTGACAGAAGAGCTCATTGAATATAAAACTGTCGAACAGTGGAACGGTGAGCTTCCCACCTATATGGGCGGTGAAGGCACAGTCCCCGTTTTGAACTTCGGACAAAACACAAACGAAAATGAATAAGCCTTCGTTCTTTAACAAAGCAAGGGTTGCCCGTGCGGCAACCCTTTTGGTTTTCATTGCGTTGATCGCATCTGCCACCGTCTTTTTCTTTTGGCAAAGAGAAAACGCAAAGCCCTATCTTTATTCTCCAAACATGAAAACACTGCTGTACCATCTTGTCATGGACGAGCCTTATAGCGAATATACCTATCTTTTCGTACGTGAGGATGCATTTGAAGCCCAGCTCAAAGAAATTCAAAAGCAGAAGCTTGAAACGTATTTTGCGGACGAGCCTGAGCGTGCAGAAAACGGCAAAGGCGTCGTCCTCACCTTTGATGACGGCTATGCCGACAATTATACGACGGTCTTCCCTCTCTTGAAAAAATACAATATGAAGGCAACGATCTTTCTGATCACCGACATGATCGGCACAGAAGGACATCTCACAGAAGAACAGATCAAGGAAATGAGCGAAAGCGGACTCGTGCATTTCGGCAGTCATACCGTCAGCCACACAAAGCTCGATTCTCTGACGGAATATCAGATCCAGCAGGAATTACTCAATTCCAAGGATATCATCGAGGATATCACAGGCGCGCCCGTCAAAGCGCTTGCCTATCCCAACGGCATTTACACGGAAAAAGCCGAACAGATCGCCATGGCGCTCGGATACCGTTACGCCTACACCACGGATACACCGCAGGATGCATATTATGAAAATTCGCGCCTTCCGCGCAATTACGTTACACGCGATATGACACATGAGGAATTTTTGAAGCTTTTGGAGCTGAGTTCTTAATATCAATATAAAAACGAAAGGCAAAAAACATGAAAAACGCTCTCCCACTTTCCATTTACACAGGCATCTTCCACGGCGGCCACATCCAAGGCATCGCCATCGACAAAGAAAGAAATTACATCTATTGCTCCTTCACCACCGAGCTTGTCAAGCTCGATATGAAAGGCAATTTCATCGGCTCCGTGAAAGGCTTTACAGGGCATCTCGGCTGTCTTGCCTATAACGCAGAGGACGGCAGAGTTTACGCCTCTCTCGAATATAAAAACGATGTCATCGGCAAAGGTATTTTGCATCATTTGGGCGTCGGAGAAGTCAAAAATGCGTTCTACGTTGCGATTTTTGACGGCGAAAAGATCACAAGACCCGACATGAGCGCAGAAAAAGACGGTGTTATGACTACCGTATGGCTCCGTGAGGCGACCGAAGACTACCTTGCCGAATGGGAAGAAAACGGAAAACAGATGCAGCACCGCCACGGCTGTTCAGGCATCGACGGCATCACCTTTGCACCGAATTTCGAGGGCGAGGGGATGAGAATGTTGGTTGCTTACGGCGTTTACAGCGAGAACGACCGCACCGACAACGACTATCAGGTGCTTCTTTCCTATGATGCAAACGAGTTGAAGCAATACGAAGCCGTTCTGACCAAGGAAAATATCCACACGAGCGGCCCCGACCACGCCGAAAACAAATATTTCGTTTTCACGGGAAACACCAATTTCGGCGTACAAAATTTGGAATATGACCCCTATACGGGCGATATCTTCATGGCTGTATACAGAGGCAGAAAGCCGCAATATCCGAACCATCAGATGTACCGTATCGACGGCAATATCCGCCCAAAGGAAGAAACGCTTATCGGATGCGGTGCGGAAAAAGGAAAGGTCTTGGCTCTGAAAAAAGAGGGATTTTTCCATGAGGAAAGCGGTGTTTACGGCTATGAATTTCCGTTCGGAAGCACGGGCATTTTCGCCCTCGGCGACGGATATTTCTATTTCTCCGAAAACCGCGAAAATTACCAGATCAAGGAATACGAATCCACCATCCGTCTATATCGCTATACAGGAGAAGCTTCGGCACCGTTTTCCCCTGTTTCGGAATGATTTTGCATCATAAGCATACAGCGCAACCGAAAGTTGACATGAAAATACGCAAAAGCAACATCAAATTGGTGGCGCAATCTCCCTTTGTGTTGTAAAATGGAAGTACAAAAAAACACATCGCTGAGGGGAACGAGCCTCCCCGACCATGCGAAGAAAGGATACATTATGAGTTTTGGAACGAATCTTCAATTTTTACGAAAGAAAAAAGAAATGACGCAAGAGGAGCTTGCGGAAAAAATGGAGGTCTCTCGCCAGACCGTTTCCAAATGGGAATCGGACGGAGCCTTCCCCGAAACAGAAAAAACCATCGCACTTTGCGAGCTTTTCGGCTGCACGATGGATGCCCTGTTGCGCGATGATCTTGTCCGTGAATACACGGAAGCCGATGCCTCGTACGATACCCATATGAATCGATTTTCGCTTGCCGTCGCAGGCGGCGTGGGGCTGATCTTATTCGGGCTTGTCGTCATGTTTTTGATGGGTGCGCTCGGTCTTCATGAAATTTTTATGACGATCGCTCTCCTGTTTTTTGTTGCGATCGCCGTCTTCATCTTCATTTTTGCAGGCATCACCCATTCGGATTTCGTCAAAGAGCATCCTTATATCGGCAAGATCTACGACCGCGCTGAGGTCAAGCGCTATAACCGTCTGTTCCCGATCCTTCTCGGTGCATCGGTCATGGGCATCCTCTTTGGTGTGATTTTTTTGATCGCCTCCGAAGGCATTGCCATGCCGGAAGGCTTCACGGAAGAACGCTGGGAGTCGCTCCTTACCATGATATTTTTCATCTTGATCACGATTTCCGTTACGGTCATCGTATGGGCAGGTCTGCAAAAAAGCAAGTATGATATCGATGATTACAACAAAACGGCAGACAAGGAAAACGGTGAAGATAAAGAAGATTCTCTCAGCGGTAAGATCGGCGGTGTGATCATGCTCCTCGCTACGGTCATTTTCCTTGTCATCGGTTTTGTTTGGAACCTTTGGCACCCAGGCTGGATCGTTTTTCTCATCGGCGGTATTTTATGCGGTATCGCAGAGATCATTTTCCCCGACAAAAAGAACTAAAATATACAAAAAGACCCGTCAAGCGAAGCATTCGCTTGACGGGTCATTTTTTATTGCGGTATACGTTTTTGAGCAATTTGACGCATCGTCAACGTCCAAGCTGTTCGGAGATCATGCGGTACACCTCATGCACCCCATCGATCATAAAAAATGCGGTGGAAAGCTCGTGGCGGCTGTCATAATACGTACGGCGGCGTCTGCCATAATAAGCGTTTCCGTAGTGATAGCCGTTATAATATGGCATGGGCTGGACAAATCGTATCGTACCCGTATCGCCCTGAACGTCTTCAAGGCTGATATTTGCAAGATTTGCAAATACGTATTCCGTACAGTTCACACCGTTTCGGTCATGCGTCAAGATGAGCGCTCTGCGGTCGGTAACGGCATAGACCGCGCTTTGTATCGCTTTTTTCTGTCCGAAAAAGACGGAATACAAAAGATATACGCCGACACAGACGAACGGAATCCCGAAAAGTCCGAAAAATCCGCCCATCGAGGATGCCATCACCGTCCAAAATACGGCAAAACCGCACCAAAAAAGGGAAAAGATCACCAAAAACGGCGAGGTATGATACGAACGGGAGGTGTATGGCTTGCCCGTCCACAAGACCTGTTCATCGAGATGCAAAAAGGGCTGTAATTCGCGGTAAAGCTCCGTGTTATACGTCATAAAAACCGCCTTTCTTTATGAAATTTTAATCAAAGTTGATTTTCTTCCATCCATTTCGTCAGCTTTTCGCCGATCTTCTTCATCGCGCCTTTTTCATAAGGAAGCTCAAGATTTGCCGACTTCACAAGTCCTTCAAAGGTCTTCGTGCCTGCGTTATCGACAAAAGCGAGATAATTCTGCCAAGCGGCATCCTTATTTTCAAGAGAAGCGAGCCAGAACTGGAACGCAACGACCTGCGCCATGCAATAATCGATATAATAAAGCGGGTACATATAGATATGGAGCTGTCTCTGCCAACCGCCGCCGCGAGAATAGAACGGGAGATTGTCGAAATCAAGATACGGACGGTATTTCTTTTCGAGAGAGAGCCAAAATTCATTGCGTTCTTCGGGTGTCAAATCGGGATTTTCATACATTTTATGCTGAAATTCATCGACCATACAGCCGTAAGGAATGAAGATAACGGCGTCCTCGAGATGGGAGATCTCATATTTTCTCGTTGCATCGCCAAAGAATTTTTCATGATATGCCGCAGTCAAAAATTCCATACTCATGGAATGTACTTCACACGCTTCGATGGTGGGACTGAAAAAGTCGGAAAGCTCGACCTTGCGTGCCGCACGGTAAAATGCGAACGCATGACCTGCTTCATGGGTGAGCACGTCCACGTCGCCCGCGGTGCCGTTGAAGTTGGAGAAAATGAACGGTGCTTTGTAGTCAGCGAGGTCTGTGCAATAACCGCCGGGAGCCTTGCCTTCCTTGGCAAGCACGTCGAAAAGCTCGTTTTCATACATAAAATCGATGAATTCTGCGGTTTCGGGAGAAAGTTCACGGTACATTTCCTGACCCGCGGCGAGAATCTCATCGGAAGTACCCTTGGGAATGGGGTTGCCGTCGGGGAACATGAAGATATCGTCATAGAATTTGAGCTTATCCACGCCGATTCGTTTTTCCTGTGTTTCCTTCACCTTCACAACGACGGGAACGAAATCCTCTGCGATCTGGTCGCGGAAAGCGGCAACGTCATGGCTGTCGTAGCAGTTTCTGCCGAGACGGTCATAGCCGAGTGCAATATAATTTTCATAACCGAGCGCTTTTGCCTGCGCGGTACGGTTTTTGATGAGCTTATCGTAGAGTTCATCGAGCTTTTCGCGGTGGGAATCGAAGCATTTGCCGTCGGCTTCAAAAGCGGCGCGTCTGATTTCGCGGTCGGTGCTTTGCTTATACGGTCCGAGCTTGGTGATGGGAAGTACTTTTCCGTCAAATTCAACGGTCATGGACGCATAAAGCGCTTGATATTCGGAAACGAGAGCATTTTCTTCCTGCATAAGAGTCATGATTTCGGGGCTGAAGGTTCTTGCCGCGATTTCAAGATTACGGAAGAAAAGCTCACCGAGCTTGTCTTCCAACTCTGCGCGGAAGGGAGATGTCAGCATTTTTTCGAGGATCTGCTGGATCTTTTCCTGCAAAGCGGGGGAATTGGCATCCATAAAGTCGTTTTCCGCTTTGTAAAATTCATCACGGGTGTCGATGCTGTGGCGCACGCTTGCGATGGTTGCCATCGTGAGCGTGTGTTTTTTGATCTCATCCGCTTTTTTATAGAGGGCGATCTGCTCGTCGGCATTTTTTGCGCCGTCAAGGGCATTGATGATCTCGTCAGCGGCGGCGCGGACTTTTTCCACGTCGGGACGAACATAGGGCATGTCGGAGAATTTCATTTTTTATTTACCTTTCTGTTTATTTATATTTTTATATCAACTTTTTTGAAAAAAGGAACGTATACTTTTCTTGTCGGACAAGAAAAGTACCAAAAGAACACCGCAACCTTGCAGGTTGACCGCCTGTGCGGATTTTCATATGCGATACCATCGGCTCCCCGCACGGATTCTCAATGAACAAGTTCATTGAGCCCTTCGGTGGCTTCACCTCCGGGACATCACGGCGGAACAACCGCCGAACGAGAACTGCCATCTGAAATTTATGTTTGACGGCGCTCGAGCGCCGTTCGGCAAGCATTTTTTAACTGAACGCGAGCACGCCAGCATACGATCAGCTTTGCTCACATGAATTACATAAGAAAAAAGTTGAAGAAGAAAAAGAAGATCAAAATAAAACTTAAATCTCAAAATCAAAAAGTTTTTTTGTTTTTTTCAAAAACTCCCTTGCTATGATCGCATGACCCGCCTCGGTAGGATGGGTGCCGTCCCAGATCCAATAAGAAGGCTCACGAAGCGTCATGGCTTCATCAAAGGCAGCCTGCAAGGGCACGAAGATCGCATCAAATTCCTTTGCCAAGCGGCGAACAGCCTTCTGTTCGCTAAGCAAGATCGCACGGCGGATCGTTTCGGAAGCGCCTGTATTCTGCTGTCCTTCGATATGGGCAAAGGGTTCAAGAAGGACGATCTTCAAATCGGGATTTTTTTCACGGCTCATCGTCAGAAGCCTGCGGTAATGTTCCTCATAAGCGGAAGCAGAGAGGTCAGGTGCGGTCTTTTTACATTCGCGCAAGCAATCGTTGACGCCGACAAGCACGGAAAGCACGTCGGGCGCGATATCGAGCGCATCCGTTTGCCAACGCGCGAGCAGGTCGGTTACGGCGTTCCCGGAGATACCCTTATTGATGAATGTCAAATGCCGCTGAGGGAAATTCATGCCGAGAAGTCCCGTCAAAATATATACGTAGCTGTGTCCGATCTGATGATTTTTATCCCATTCGGAGGCTTTGCTTTTATAGCGTGCGCCATCGGTAATGGAATCACCCTGAAATAAAACCTTCATATCCAAATCCGCCTTTCACAATCAAAATTACAACTTCGCTTGTCGTTATGATACCACAAAGAAAAGACAAAGTCAAGTTTATGAAAAAAATATCCGTTTCCCACAAATATGAACAAATCTACACTTGATTTTTGAGGAAAAATAGGGTATACTTAACCATAATATGTATTTTTATGCCATGAATACGACCCTGTCGTTTTGATAAATCAGCTGCATAAAATTGTATGAATTTTTTAGAATATGTTCTTCGGAAAGGATGGTCATAGAATTATGATAAAAGTTGAACATCTGACAAAACAATACGGCGAACGATACGCCGTAAACGACATCTCCTTTGAAGTCAAAAAAGGGGAGATCGTCGGCTTTCTCGGTCCGAACGGTGCCGGCAAGTCCACAACGATGAATATCCTCACAGGATATCTTTCTTCCACGTCGGGACGCGCGATGGTGGACGGGCTTGACATCCTTGAGCACCCGCTCGACGTCAAGAAAAAGATCGGTTTTCTTCCCGAGACCCCTCCGCTTTACCTCGAAATGACGGTCAAAGAATACTTAAACTTCATTTACGACCTCAAAAAATGCTCGCTCAACCGCAAACAGCATATTGAGGAGATTTGCCGTGTGGTTAAGATCGAAGATACGATGAACCGCATGATCCGCAACCTTTCCAAGGGCTACCGTCAGCGTGTCGGCATTGCAGGTGCTATCGTCGGCAATCCCGAGGTCATCATCTTTGACGAACCGACAAATGGTCTCGACCCCAAGCAGATCATCGATATCCGAAATCTCATCCGTGAGCTCGGCAAAGAAAGAACCATCATTCTCAGCACCCATATCCTCTCCGAGGTAAAAGCCGTTTGCGACAGAATCCTGATCATCAACGAAGGTAAGATCGTCGCCGACGAAAAGACGGAAAATATCGAGAACGCACTCCGCGGCAATCGCAGACTGATCTACCGCATCGACGGTCCGAACGCATCCGTGCTTTCCGCACTGAAAAAGATCAACGGCGTCGTTTACGCAGAAATTGCACAAAAGCACGAAGACGGAAGCGCGACCTACATTTTGGAAAGCAAGAACGGCATCGACGTCCGCAAGCCCATTTTCTATGCACTTGCTCAAAATTCCTGGCCGATCCTGTCTCTTGAGATCAAGGGCTCTGACCTTGAAGATATCTTCATTTCCGTCGTTGACGAAGCCGAAGCGGAAGCCGCTTCTCAAAAACAAGCGTAAGGGAGGAACCATTCAATGCTCGCAATCTACAAGCGCGAAATGCGCGCCTATTTCACATCGCCCGTCGGCTATATGTTCTGCGCGATCTTTTTTGCCGTCAGTGCATTCCTTTTCATGCTCTATAACGTCCAAGCCGGCGAAGATGCATATTACCCCAATTATTTCATCATTCTGCTCTATCTTTTCATCATCATCATTCCCCTGCTCACCATGAAGCTCGTCAGCGAAGAACGCAAGATGCGCACCGACCAGCTCATCACGACCGCACCCGTTACCCTCGCAGGTATCGTTTTCGGTAAATATCTCGCCGCGCTCACGATGTTCGGCGGATCCTTCATCGTAACCTCTATCATCTATTATATCCCGCTCGCAATGTACGGCACGCCCAACACCGCTCGCTATGCAGGCTGTGTCATCGGCGTATTCCTCGTCGGCAGCGCCTTTATCTCCATCGGCATCTTCATCTCTTCCCTTACGGAAAACCAGTTCATCTCGGCACTCGGCACCATCGGTGCGATCATTTTCTTGCTTCTCGTAAGCTCTCTCAATGCCTACATCAACAACGAAATGATCCGCAATTTCCTTTCCGGTCTTTCCGTAACCAGCCGTTATTCCTATTTTGCAAGCGGCATCTTCATGTATGACTCGCTCATCTATTTCATCTCGATTTCCGCCGTTTTTCTGTTCCTCACGATCCGTGTGTTCGAAAAACGCCGCTGGTCCAAATCCTGATTTCGGAGGATATTTAACATGGCAAATTTGAACAAAGCACAGAATTCGGCAGCGAAACCGCCGAAGGATAAGAGAAACCTGAAATACGACACTCTTTCCGTTACGGTTACGATCATCTTCGTCGTGCTCGTGATCGTACTCAATATCATTATGACCTCGCTTTCCTCGGTATACGGTTGGTACACCGATATGACATCGACAGGCTTCTTCTCTCTTTCCGACTCCTTCACGGAGCAGCTCGACGACCTTCTGAATCCCGAAGGCGGCGCGCCCGTTTATATGAACGTCGTTTTGATGTGTGAGGAAGATTATTTCAGCAATTACGGCACCTATGCGCCCTATATCTATCGCACGCTCAAGGAGCTCGTGGCTACGTTTGATAACATCAACCTCGTTGCTTACAATACGACCATCCACCCCGAGCTTGCGGAAAAATATAAGACCACCGCGCTTGATACGCCCGCACTCGACGACATCATCTTCGAGCTTTGCGATGAAAACGGCAATGCGATCCTCGGTGTTCCCGCAAAGAAATACACCTCTGCATCCTTCTTCGCTTCCAACGCTGAAAACGGAGAGCTCATCGGTTATAACGCAGAAAAGAGAATCCTCTCTGCAGTAGCGCTTCTCACCGGTAAGGTGGAAAAGCCCACCGCATACTATCTCCAGGGCCACGGCGAGCCTACTCTCGCGGAAGCACCCGAATGGCGTGAGGTCCTTGAGCTCGCAGGCTTCAACGTTCAGGAGATCAACCTCGCCGTTGAAGATTTCGAAAGCAAAAACAGTGCCGATAATATCGTCATCATCAACTGCCCCAAATATGACCTTACCTCTGCCGCTGATTTCTCCGAGGTCAAGAAGCTCCGCACCTTCCTCGGAACCAACTACGGCAATATGATCGTTGTGGAAGACGCGTCCATCCCTACGCTCCCCGCGCTTGAAGGTCTTCTTTCCGAATGGGGGCTCGGCTTCGGCTCCTCCGTTACCGATACCGTTCACTCGATCTCCGGCTCCGGTGCAGGTAAGCTCTTTGCCGACTACGCACAGACCTACGTTCTCACCTCCGCCACCACACAGAGCATGGAAACACAGATCCTTTCCAAGATCTTCGGTGATACCACGACAAATCTCCCCAACACCGTATTTACGACCCCCAAGGAGGTTATCGTTTCCGATAAAACGAACGTGATCTCCGGCGTCAATGCTTCCAAATCTACGTTCTCCCTTCTCAAGACCTATAACACCGCAACCACGACCAACGCTGACGGCTCGATCAAGCAGGGTTCGGCAACCATGCTCGGCGTTTCCCGTATCATTTGGGAAATGAACAGCGATGAGATCAGCTACGTTGTTGCACTCGGCTCCGCCGACTTCCTTTCCACCGAATATGAAAAATCCTGCGCGAACCGCGACGTGATGTTCGAAGTCCTCAATCTGATGTGGGATAACACCGTTTCGTTCCGCAATATCGATTACAAAGAATTCGACGACACCTCTCTTACAGACGTTTCCACAGCAGCAGCGAACACTTGGACCATCCTCTGCGTTGCCGTCATCCCCGTGATCATCGCCGGACTCGGAGTCTTTGTTTATGTAAGGAGACGCCATTCATGAGAAAATTCCTGCAAAAAATCAAAGCGCTGTTCGTAAAAAGCAATACACCCAAAACGTCGCTTCAAAAAACAGCGAGAATTTCCATCATCTTTGCTGCGATCGCGATCGTGGGTCTCATCGTCTACTTCGCGGTCGTTGCCCCGATCCTGAACGCCAAATACGATTACGTTCCCGAGCTTTTTGAAGGCGAGGTTTATCAAAGCGGTTCTATTTATATCCTGCGCACGTACGATCGCTCTGAAATCGCTTCCATCGAGATCAAAAACGACCTCGAGCACTATAAGCTCAACGCGTACACGAATGAATTCGGCACCGTTCTTTTTGAGATCGAGGGACATGAGGATATGGCACTTTCCCTTCAGCAGGTATCCTATTTCATTACGGATGCCCGCAACCTCATCACAAACTCTCCCGCAGGTCAGGAACGCGTAACCGCGACCGCAACGCAAGAGGACCTCAAGCATTACGGTCTGGACGAAGCATCCGATCCCGCTTGGTTCAAGGTTACCCTCACGGACGGCAGCTCCTATCGCATCAACGTCGGTAACCCCCTCGTAACCACAACTGGCTATTACGTTACCCTGGAAGGCAGAAAGAACGTGGTGGACGGCGTCGAATACGACATCGTATACGCGCTTCAGTCCTCCCTTGCCGGCACCATGCTTGCGGGCAGCGAAAAGCTCATCAGCACCGAGCTCGTTCCCTACAACCAAAACATCTATCAGACAACGATCTTCTCCGTTGAAAAATACAACGAAGAAAACGAACGCACCCCCGTTGTCATCGTCGGTCTCGTTGCCGATCAGGGCATTGCGGCGGCAAGCCAGGTTTATGAAATGCTCTACCCCGCATCCTACGTCATCAACGAGGACGATTACACCACCTATGTTTTGACCAACCTCGCGTACATCACAGCGTCAGAGGTCGTCGCATACGGCGAAGCCATCTATACCCCCGAGGTATATGAAAAATTCGGTCTCGATCTGGATCCCGAGCGCATCGGTAACGGCACCGACAAGAACTACGCGATGCTCTATTATTCCACAACGGATCCCGAAAGCGAAGCTTTTGCAGAAAGTCTCGTAACGCTGTATTTCAGCGAAAGACAGACCGACGTGAGCGGCACGGACTTCTATTACGTCTACTCCCCCGAAAAGCACGTAATCGCAAAGGTCTCTGCCGAAACGTTTGACTTCCTGGAATGGGGTATCTCCAAGTATACCAACCCTTACCTCTTCTATGAGTACTTCACAAGCTGCGATTACTTCGAGATCGTTTCCAAACGCGAAAACATCGACTATCGCTTCACCCTTTCCGGCAAGGAAAGAAGCCGTACCGCAAGCGTAACCACTTCGAGCGGCGATATCGTTTATAAAGAGACCGCCAGCGGCTCGATCCCGCTTACCTATACCACCCAGTATAAGTCAAAGCCCGGCGGCGGTATTGAGTATATCGGAGATTTCGAGATCTTCCGCGACCTCTATTACGTTCTCATCACAAGATCGCTCGCACTTTACGCAGAGGTGGATGAATCCATAACCACCGTCGGCGATGAAGTGGTTGCGACCATCAGCATCCAGACCGCACCCAAGGATCATCCGATGTCCTATCATATTTTCGATAAGAATGGGGTGCAGGGTGCTCAGCTCCGCGACGAGGGCGGCAACATCCTCTGCCACGAGGTTATCGTTCCGACCACCCTTTCCAACGGCACCGTGAGAGACATTTCGTACGAAAAAGCATTTTATGATGAAACCGCGAAGCGCTTCTTCTTGAAGTCCATCGACTCCTTCGATGCAAACGAAAAGCCCAGCGGTTATGAAGCGACCGATATCGGCACCGTTAAGGTCAATACCTTCCTGCCGATGTCCGCATACGGCGAATATATCGAGACCGTATATTCCTATGAGGTCTATGACCTCTACGACGAATATACCGACTACGACGGCAACACCATCCGTCAGCTGAACTCCACCTACCAGTACATCGTCCCCATTACCACGAAAAATCTCTATCGTTTGGTTTCCGGCGGCGAGAAGGAACTCATCAACACCACGGTGGAACGTGCAGAAGTCGGCGTATATATCCGTACCGCGACCCTCGACAAGCTCTTCTCTGACACACACAAGCTTTTGAATGGCGAACCCATCGACACCATGGGTCTCAACTGATATCAGCAAAAAAACGAAACCTCACTCGTGAGGTTTCGTTTTTTATATATCGTTTTTTTCAAACTGCCAAAAAGGAAACGCCTTCGAACGCCCTTTCGCATTTATGCCATCATTTCGGCGATCATCTGCGCCAGAAGCACCGCCGTACGCTCCGCTTCCAAAACGGAATTCCCCGCAGAACCGATCTCAAGCGTCAAAACGGGAACGGCAAGCTTTTGCAAAAGCACGCTTTCTGAAACCGAAAGCGGCATCGCAAGGCTTTCGTACCTCAGATTCAGCGCACCATACAGCGAAAGCGCTGTCGCGGCGTTTTTCTCAAAATTCGCCTCAGAACCAAGCAAAATACGTACTTGCGCCAAGATCTCATCCTCGATCTCTGTGATCGGACGGACAAGCGCTCCCGTATCGCTCGTCATAACCGCGCGATGAATATCGATGACGAGCACCGCCTCGGGATGATCCTCAAGCGCAATTTCCGCGAGCGCCTGCGCGTTTTGATACGAGCCAAAGCTCGAATCCATCATGCAATCCACGAAGACCGCGCCGATCCCGTTTTCCCGAAGCGCCTCGCAAAGTGCCTGTGCCACGGCAGAAACACGCATCTCTGCCGCGCCGTTTGCGGCAAACGAAGCATCCGTATAATAAAGCGCACCATCCTCTGCGTAGGTCTCGAAGGAATGTGTATTGAGAAGGATCACGGAGACCTCGCCGCTTCCCTTCTTCGGGAAGGACGGCGCAACCGCCTCAAGGATCGCATCCGTCGGATTTTCCGCATAGATGCCAAGCGTATTTGCAGAGCGGTCGAAAGGCAAGATCGCGGTCGCACCGCCGGGAAGCTCATAGTCCCATGCATAGATATTTTCTGATTTGACGGGCGGAGCATTCGTGCCGTCCGTCGTATTCGTTTCGGTCGTTTCGGTCGTCTCCTCGACACCCGTACCATCTTCGAAAAACAAGGCACCAAACGCATTTTTCATATCCTCAGGCAAAAAATGCACCGCACACAATATGCCTGTCAAAAACACGAGCACCAGCCCCAAAATCGCAAAACGGCGCAAGCTCCGCCTTTTTTCGGCTTTATGCGGACGCAGATACGGAACCGCCATCGGTTCGTATGGTATCGGTAAATTGGAATTCATAAGGACACTTCCTTTTCATGATGTTTTTCTCATGTTTATGAAAGCATCCTCCGTTTTATGACATCATTGCCATTTCTTCATAAGGGAAATCTCCATGAAACGCGCGATTGATGGCATACCCGATGAGCTTTCCGAGATTTTCCGCGATGACGTCGATCTCCTTGGGTGCGACAAAAAATCCCGAAAGCTTTTTGAGGGCGCTTTCGTCGATATCCTTCCCCGAAAGCGCGTCATAAACGAGCGTTGCCGTATCCACCACGGTCGGAACGCCGATCGAAACGACGGGAACACCAAGCGTTCTTTCATTCAATGCCGAGCGATGATTGCCGAGTCCCGAACCGGGAGAAAGCCCCGTATTGGAAAGCTGTATCGTTCGGGCAAGGCGATCTGCCTCTCTTGCCGCAAGCGCATCGATGACAAGCACCGCGTCGGGGCGCACCGTTTCGACCGCACCCTTGACCATATCGGCAGTCTCCATCCCCGTTTTCGCCATGATGCCGGGGGTGATCGCCGCAATATCCGCGAAAGCATCCATATGCGGAGACATCATTTCTTTCAAATGGTGCGTTACCAAAACGTGGCGCGCCGCGATCACGCCGAGTGCATCTGCGGCAAAAGCGCCGTTTCCGATACCGCAGACGAGTATCCGTTTTTTCTCGCCGCAAAGCGATCGTATCTCCCTTGCAACGGCATCACAAAGCGCCAAAAACTCCGCATATCCGAGATTTGCCGCCGTGGGAAAGGAAATCGTTACGTAATTTCCAATGGGCCTTCCAAGCTGTTTTTCGCCCTCATCCGTCCGTATCTCGATCGTGCTGATACGAATATCCCCCATTTTCTTTTCACGAAAAACGATGCCGTCAAGCTCTCCCTCTTTTTCTCTTGCAAGCGCTGTCATCGCGCGGTCGCGCATCTCCTCCGCAAGATCGGTTCTGATAAAATCCATTTGATTTTCCTCTTTTCTATGGAAGCCTAAAGCGACTTTGTGAAATGTTTTTAGATACTTCCTCTAAAAAGAGAAAAGGTAAATAAAACAAAAAAGCCGCCGTTTGTCTTATTTTTCGACAAACGGCGGTTTTTATTCACAAAAATCATGTATTCAAGACAGATTTTACGATATCCCCAACGCCATCCAAAATGTATTTCGGACGGTACGGGAAATGGTCGATGTCCTCAAGCGCAGTAACGCCCGAAAGCACGAGGACCGTATCGATATTGGATTCGATACCCGCGATGATATCGGTATCCATTCTGTCGCCGATAAAAGCGATATCTTCGCTATGGCAGCCAAGCTTTTTGAGACCATGACGAAGCATCAAGGGGTTGGGCTTGCCGACGAAGTAAGCCTTCTTACCCGTTGCGATCTCAATGGGCGCAACGAGAGATCCCGTTGCAGGCATGATGCCCTTTTCGGTTACGCCGACCGTATCGGGGTTGGCACCGATGAGCTTTGCCCCTTTATTCACAAGCTCGATCGCTTTTTCCAGCTTTTCAAAGCAATACGTTCTGGTCTCACCGATGACAACGTATTCGGGATTGAGGTCATTCATATAGATCTTCTGGTCATACATCGCCTTGGCAAGTGCCGCTTCGCCGATGACGTATGCGGTACAGCCGGGAGCTTGACTATGCAAAAATTCCGCGGTCGCCATAGCGCTTGTATAGAAATGATCCGCAGAAACGGAAAGTCCCATTCTTTCAAGCTTCATGCTAAGCTCATGCGGTGTACGCTCAGGGCTGTTTGTAAGGAAAACGAATTTTTTATTGTTTTCGATCATCCAGTTCACAAATTCCAAAACACCGGGAAGAATCTTATTGCCGTGATAGATAACACCGTCCATATCACAGATAAAGCCTGCTTTTTCTAAAATTTGTTTCATAAATCTTGCTCCTTTACTCACGTAATTGATTTTATAATGAAAGTACGCATCCAAAAGGGGAAATATACATTCAATCCTCGATCTCGTATTCCTTCTGCTCCGCCTTCGTATAGTACGGATCGATCATATACTGCTTGATCTTGGGATATGCGGCGTAGGTGCCCATAAACGAGCTCGTCGCAAAAACGAGGATGAAAAGGCTGATGACAAAGATCGGCATGAAAAGCGATCCAAGCCAAAATACCATGAAAATGAGGAAGCAGATGCTCGCAAACATTGCGAGATTGCGCCAAAAGCCGAGAAGACAAAAGATCACGGAGTTTTTGATGATCTGGAAGAAGCCAAGCTCAAATGTAACCATGATGGTATACAGATAAAAGCGGATAAACATATACAGCATGATGATGAGAAGCATCGTCCAGAAAAGAACAAAATAATTCTCATAGTTGACGTAATAGCTCAAAAGCGAGAACGCAGAAAGACCGAGCATACCAAGGTCAAGAACACCCATCGGAAGCGCCTGCTTCCAGTTCGTCTTGATGGTGGTGATAAAATCCTGCCAAAGGAACACCGGCTCGCCCTTGATGAGATTTTTGATCAGATATGCGCAGCCCGCATTGACAGGGCCGAACGTAAAGATAAAGAGCGCCGAAATGCCGTATAAAACATAGGTTACGGGTGTCGGTGAAAAGATCGTGCCAAGCGCCCCGTGAATACCAAGAAGCGCCGCAGGAAGTGCACCAACGCCGCCCGAGGCTGTACCGATACCATTCAAAACCGCATAAAGCTCACTTGAGGGAGAGGTTCCCATATCGCTGAAGTAATTGCTGAGCGCGATCATCAAAAAGATGAGCGGAAAGTTACCCACGATATACAGCGCGTTGACCCACACAAGCTTACTGAAGCGACGCGCATACAGCTTAAAAAAGTTGACAAAATTATAGTTGGTAATGACGTCCTCTTCCTTGACACCCTTACCATCCTTGGCATAACCGGAGAAAAAGCCCCATTTTTTCTTTTTCGGCGCTTCCACAGGCTCGCCGAGTTCGTTAAATTCTTTCACGATTTTCAGTTCCTTTCTTTTTTATTCCTGCGCATCTTCCGATTCCCAGGAATCCGCAAGATAATTGACGTCGCCGGATAAAAGACTCATAAGCCCTTTATAAACGAGCTCGTTTTTGTCATCAAAATTATATTTCATCAGCTCTGCCTGACGCTTGGTGTCCAGCACCACAGAGGTCGTCATATAAACGCCGTCCCGATCGCTGCATTCACATTCCAAGCGATATTTCCCGTTTTCAAGCGGCACAACACGGCTTTTCGCCTTCGTTCCGCGCAAACGATGCTGCAGATATCGTTTTGCCGAGCGAAGTGCACGCTCGCGCACGGCTTTCGAAAGATCATTTTCCAGCATCTTTGCCGCTTCTCTGCCCGAGGGGGTTACCGTGAAATATTCCTTTCCGTCCTTTTCGATCTTTTGAACCGCCTCTGTTTCGGCAAGCTCGAAAAACGAGTCCATAAAATCAAACTGTCCGACCACGGCATCCTGAACGACCATATCATGTAACGTAACAAAATCCACAGGCTCTTCCGAATTCATAAGCAGATACAAAACAAAAATCTTGATTTCTGTTTTATCTCTGAGTGTAAAAGACATGATATCTCTTCAAATCCTTTCTTTCTGGCGATCAAATTGATACGCTATTTTCTTTATTTTACCACAAATTTCTGAATATGTATAGAGCTTTCTGAAAAACGTTGCAATTTTTTTCAAAAATTCCCCTACAAAAAAGCGGGCCATGCCCGCTGCCTTGTGCTCGCCTATCGCAGCTTTCCGCACCACGGGGCGCGGCAAAACGGCGAAGTCTGTTTTGCGCAATTTCCTATAGGTCAAAAAAGAACCGACGGCGTCGGTTCTTTTTTATGCCTTATTTTGCGTTCGGATTGAATTCCACAAACGTGATCTCGATCTCGATCTCCGTGGAGGTATTGAGATATTCCGAAAGATTATTGCTGGTAAGCTCTATGGTGGGACGGCGAATGGTAAGCGTTACCGTATCGCCAACGGTGTATTTCGTAAGCTGTTGGGAAAGGACATCAAACGAGGAGATCTCCTTACCGTTGAATTTATAGAGGATATCCCCGACCTGCAAGCCCGATTTTGCGGCACTGCCGTTTTCCATGATCTCTGTAACCTGGATATAATAATAGGTCTGCAAATAGGGCCATGTCTGATACTGCTTGGTCTGGATCGTAACGCCGAGACGTGCCTTACCCGTGATATAGCCATGATTCTTGAGATCGTTGAGCGATTTCACAACGGTGGTCGAGGGGATCGCAAAGCCCATACCCTCAACGGAAGTACCGCCGACCTTTGCGTTTACGATACCGATCAGCTCACCACGGAGATTGAAAAGACCGCCGCCGGAGTTACCGTTATTGATAGCGGCACTGGTCTGCATCAGGGTCATCGTGGTATTTTCCACGGTTACGGAACGCTGAAGCGCGCTGACAACACCGGGTGTTACGGTAAGACCGTAGCCGAGAGGATTGCCGATGGCAACGACCATCTGACCAAGTGCCATCTGAGAGGAATCGCCGATCCTTGCGGCAACGCAGTCGCTCTTATCGATCTTGATCACGGCAAGGTCAACGTATTCATCACCGTAGATGTATGTGCCGTCATAGACAGAACCGTCGTAAAGCTCAACGGAAATGGTCTTGGTATTTTCACCGACCACGTGATAGTTGGTTACGATATAGCCATTGGAATCAAAGATAACGCCCGAGCCCGCACCGGAGGAGGTATATTCCTGACCATAGGAAAGAACGGTTTCGGTTACACGGATGATAACAACGGACTTGATACATTCATTGGCAACGCTTGCGTAGACCTCGTATTCGGGGAAATCGGTATTTCCGATCACAGAGCCTGTGCCGATATTGATCGAGGGCGCCGTTTCACCGGGGAGCGTTTCCGTCGGTTTTTCGGTCGTGCCGTCGGTGGCTGCCGTCGTTTCATTCTGTGTAGGTGCTGTCGTCGTGGTATCCGATGTCGAAGGACCGGCAAGAGCAGGACCATCGCCAAACACATAGTTAAGACCTGCGCCGGCAAGAATCGACACGAGCATACAGCAAACGAGAAGCATTGCAAGCGCGCCTCCCGACATTTTCACCTCGGATCTTTTCTTTTTCGGAGGCTTCGGAGGCTCCTTGGGCACATACGTATGACCGTAAATATCGCGGAAGGGCTCTTCACGCATAGGAGATTCTTTTTGGGGCTCTTCAGAGGGCTTTTCTTCGTCCGCCCTTGGCGCTTCCCATTCATTTTTGGGGATCTGATCATCATGTTGAGGATTCAAGTTGTCATTTTCAAAATCTCTCATTGCAATATACATTCCTTTCTTTGCTGGTTAGATTTCGAATTTATGTTTATATTATAAAAGATATTTATGTCCAAATCATGAAATCTCATTGAAAGGACTGTAAATATCTTTGTAAAATTCCTTGAAATTCGCCGTCATTTGCGTTAAAATAGAGATATACCACAGTTATCCTTCACAAAAGCGCTCGGATTTATACAAATTTTGTCGATTTTTTGAAAGGATACATCCAAAAGAGGTGAATCGTTTTGAACGAAAAGATGCTTTCTATCTTCGCAAAGCTCCCTACCCTGACGACCGACCGTTTGACGATGCGAAAAATGCTCGTTTCCGATTACCGCGATATGTTTGACTATTCCAAAAGGCCCGAAACCAGCCGTTATCTGCTTTGGAGTCCGCATGATTCTCCGAAATTCTCCAAAAGATATCTCACCTATCTGCAGGGTCAGTACCGAGACGAAAATTTTTACGACTTTGCGCTCGAGGATAACAAAACGAAAAAAATGATCGGCACCTGTGGTTTTACCTCATTCGACTTAGAAAACAACGCCGCCGAGGTCGGTTACGTGCTTCACCCCGATTTTTGGGGAAAAGGGATCGCCGTCGAAGCACTTTCGGAGCTGATGCGCTTTGGTTTTACGGAGCTCCGTCTGCATCGTCTTGTCGCCAAGATCATCGATGAAAATACGGCAAGCAAACGTGTGGCTGAAAAGTGCGGCTTCCGTCATGAAGCAACGCACAAGGATTCCATGCTCATCAAGGGAGAGTATCGAACCATCTGCGAATACGCCATCCTCGCGCCGGAATATCTTGCGCAAACGCGCACAAAATAACATAGTAGTTTTATTATAGCAAGACCGATCCGAAAAATCAATAAACTTACACAGAATATATCATAAAAAGCGGGCAATGCCCGCTTTTTGTTATGTATTTTGCTTTTCCTTCACAAGTGTCAGCGCGGAAACGTAAAGCATCACGAGTGCCGCAGAAAGAAGCACGCCGCCGATGATATCCGTAAACCAATGCACGCCCGAAAGAAGTCTGCCGATAACGGTAACGGCAATGATGAGAGATGCCGCGACGTTATATACGATGCGCCATGTTTTTTTCGTAAAGATCTGCGCGACCGCAGGAATGGACGAGCCCATCACACAGCATACGAGCATCGTATGCGAGGAGGGATAGGAGGCTTCCCAAACGCCCTCGATCATGATCGGTCTGAAATTGATCACAACGATCTCAAAAAGCACGTAGCAGACCGCAAGCAACACGTACAAGGCGCCAAGAAGCAGGATCGTGCTGTCCACCTTGAAAAGATTTTTTCTGCGTTGCCACTGTATCAGCCCGAGCGCCGCAAAAAATGCAACGACCAAAAGCAAAAAGATACCCATGATATCGCTGACCGTATACCAAATCTCGCTCGTTCCAAGCGCTTCATGTACCGCCGAATTGAGCTGCACGAAACCCACCTCGGGGCTTGTCGCATCAAAGCTCGGAACGCCAACGTCTATCGTACGCACCAAAACCGTGAAAACGACAAAAAGAAGCAAAAGGACTGCGGTGATGATAAAAGATGTTTTGTTTTTTTTCATTTTGAACGCTCCTTTATTTTGAATAAATTCATGGCGAAGGCATGATATCATGCCTTCGCCTTGGCGTTCCCGGGCGGAATTGAACCGCCGGCGTTTCGCTTAGGAGGCGAACCCTCTATCCTGCTGAGGTACGGGAACATATCATATAGAGGTGAGCAAACGGCAGATGATCTGCCGCTTGCCCGTAATTTTACTGCGGAAATTCGGTTTCAAAGGATTCATCCTTGAGTTTTTCGTCAAACGGAAAGAGCTCGTTATCCTCGTCGTTTTCATCATTCGAAGAAAATATCTCTGCGGATTCTCCTCGGCGGTGTCGCTTGAGAGTGCCCTTCAGCTCGCGCTCAATATAGAGCTCCTTGCCCGCCTTTGTACCATAGTACTCATAGGGGTCTGTTGCAAGACCGCGCTTGCTGAGACGGCGGTTGATGAACGAATGTAGAAACGCATACAGCACGGCGAAGACAGGAACACCGAGAACAAGGCCCCAAAGACCGACAAGTCCCGTCGTAATGATCAGCGCCGTCAGCATGAAGACCGAGGAAGCGTCCACGGTGATGTGAATGACCTTAGGCTTTATCATATATTTATTCACAACGTAGAGGCACATCATAAAGATCAAAAACCAAAGTGCATCCAAGGGGGAGGTAAGCAAAATGATGATCGCGCCGACCAAAGAGCCGATCAAGATGCCGAACACGGGAATGAACGAAGCAAGACCGACGAGAACGCTGACAAGCGGATAATACGGAACGCTGATGATGGAAAGACAGATATAGCCAAGGACACCGATGATCAAAGCATCTGTCAGCTGTCCCTTGAGGAATCCGCCGAATTTTTCATTGGTTACCTGAACGCTGCGTTCAAACGCACCGAATTTGCGGCGTCCGAGAAATGCGCGGACCATTTTTTTGAACTGCGCAAGGATCCTTTCCTTGGAAAAAAGAAAATAGATCGAAAGGATGATACCGAGTACGACATCGCCAAGCAAGCCGACGAGCGCGCTTGCCAAGCTTGCAATGTCCGGAACAAATTGTCCGAAAACGCCGTACACACTGTCGAGCAAGCCGACGACATAACCGATAAAGGTATCGATATAGCCATTCAAGACGTGCCCTTCGCCAAGAGAAAGATCGAGAAGCCACACCTTCAGCGTTTCGAGATAAAATTCCGACATATCCGTGAGATCGGCATAACCGCGAAGCACGGAGGGGATCAAGCGTATGACCAGCACGAGCATGAAGACGATCACGAGCACGAACATGGATACGACGGAAAGCAGACGCTTCAGTCGGTATTTTTTCTTGCAGTCAAGCTTATAATAAACGTGTTTTTCAAAAAACGTAACGGCAGGGGAGAACACGTATGCAAGAATGGCACCGATCAAGATCGGAGACAAAACGGAAACGATGCCCATTATGCCGCGCCAAAAACGCCCGAAATCTAAAAAAATGAACACAGCAAAAACACAAGCAAGCAATACGAGCGCACAGTAAACGGCGATCGTGGTATACCGCTTGTTGAAATCGGGCTTCATCAAAACGCATTTCTCCTTTCGTAAAATAATAGGCTTACTTATATTATCATACACAAAACTTGACGATTCGTCAAGCAAAAATAAAATTTTCATAAAAAATTAAAGATTGCCGCTGTATTTCTCTTGCAAGAACAACGGCAATCTCAAAATGATACAAATCAAAGCGTTTTATCCGCACGCATCGCGGCGCGTTTTTTCTTTACGCTCATATGATAAAGGCAATACGCAGTGATCGCAATCGCCGAAACGGAAATCACGATCCAAAAGCTTGCGGAAAGCGTACCGACGCTGACGGATATCCAAAGGATATCGAGCTGTTGGTTGACCTCGTCGGGAAGATTGACAAAGGTCTCCATATTCTCAAGAACGTCCTCGCTCGGATATGCGATGGGATTCTCCACCATTTCCGCATCCATCAAGTCCTTTGCGGAGGAGATGGGTGTGGAATAACCGATCATACCGCAGTTTTCTGCGGATACGGCAGGCTCACACATGAAGTTGATGAACATTTCCGCGGCTTCCTTGTTGACACAGCCCTTCGGGATGCACATGGCATCGACAAAGCGGTTCGTGCCTTCCTTCGGGAACACAAACGCAAGATCCTCGTTATCCTCGGACATGGTAAGATAGTCGCCTGCGTAGTAGGGCGCAATCCATGCGTTTTCTTCGACCATCTTATCGAAGATCTGGTCCATTACGTACGCCTGCACGAGCGGCTTCTGCGTTTTGAGAAGCTCTGCCGCTTCGGTGATCTCATCGGCGTTTTCGGAGTTCAAAGAATAACCGAGATATTTGAGCGCAATGGCAAAGGAGTCTCTGGAGTTATCAAACATGAGGATCTTGCCTGCATATTCTTCGTTCCAAAGCGCTTCCCAGCTATCGACGGATTCGATATATTTGGTATTATAGATGATACCGACCGTACCCCAAGTATAGGGAACGCTATATTCCTGATTTTCGTCATAATCGGGATTTCGGAATGCTTCATCGACGTATTTTGTAAAATTCGGGATATTTCCCAAATCGAGCTTTTCGAGCATACCCTGCTCTGCAAGACGGGAGATCATGTAATCCGACGGGATCACGATATCGTAATACGCACTGCCGCTCTGAAGCTTGGAATAAAGACCCTCGTTGGTATCGAACGTGGTATATTCCACGTCGATGCCCGTCAGCTCTTCAAACCACGCGATAACGTCGCGCGAGCCGTCTGCACCGTCTGCAATATATTCGCCCCAGTTATAAACGTAGAGCTTCAAATTCTGCCCCTTGAATTTGGAATAGTATTCCGTATCAAGCGCATAAGCATCCTCTCCGTCTGCAAGCGCGGTCATGGAAAACACGGAAAGCGCAAGCAGAACACAGAGAAAAACGGAAAGAATTTTTTTCATTTCTTTTGAAATTTCCTTTCAAAAATCAAAGTTTCATCATTTTCTTTTGTTTCGCGTTCTCTTTTTGAATCGAACGGATATTGGTAATGAGAAGGACAAGAAGAACGATGACGAACATGATGGTGGAAAGTGCGTTGATCTCGGGGCTGACGCGCTTCTTGACCATGGAATAGATGGTGATGGAAAGCGTCTGCACGTTGCCCGCGGTGAAATAGCTGACAACGAAATCGTCGAGAGAATAGGTGATCGCCATGAGGAAGCCCGTGATAACACCGGGCATGATCTCGGGGAGAACGACCTTATAAAACGCCTGAAAAGGATTGCAACCGAGGTCCAGCGCCGCTTCGTACATATTTTTGTTGATCTGGCGAAGCTTCGGCAAAACGGAAAGGAATACCGAAGGCACGCAGAACGAGATATGCGCGATGATCAGCGGAACGAATCCCGACATATTGAGAAACGCGAAAAGAAGCATCATGGAGATACCCATGACGATCTCCGGCATGAGGAGCGGAAGATTCGTAACGCTCTGAATGGCGTTTTTCGCGAATTTATTTTGCATGGAAAAGACACCGATCGCCGCCAGCGCACCGATAAGCGTTGCAAAAACGGACGCAAAGAGCGCAACGATGAGGGTATTTTTGAGCGAATTCAAGATCAGCTCATTGGAAAAAAGGTCAACGTACCATTTGAAGGAAAAGCCCGTCCAGGAATAGCCCTTCGAGGAGTTGAACGAAAAAACGATAAGAACGAGGATAGGCAGATACAAAAAGAGCATCAAGAGGGCGACGTATACGCCCGAGAGAACTTTATTCTTTTTCTGTGTCATACGAGCGCCTCCTCGGAATCTTCCGTTTCAAATCGGCTGAATATCGCCATCGTAACGAGCACTACAACCATGAGCATCAGCGACGTAGCCGAGCCTGCGTTGAGGTCGTAGGAGTTGCCGAGGAACTGTACCTCGATCAGGTCGCCGATGAGATAGTTGCCCGAGCCGCCGAGCATACCGCTGATAACGAACGTACTGACCGCAGGAACGAAGACCATCGTAACACCGGAAATGATACCGGGGAGACTGAGCGGAAGCACGACGCGGCGAAACGTAGCGAAAAAGCCCGCACCAAGGTCGCTGGAGGCTTCGAGAACGCTCTTGTCGATCTTGGTCATGATGGAATACAGCGGAAGGATCATAAACGGAATATAGTTATAGACCATACCGAGAACGACTGCGCCCGAGGTATTGATAAGCTTCATGGCGGGAAGTCCGATCGCGGTCAGCATGGTGTTGATCACGCCGTTATCCTCGAGGATCGCCTGCCAAGCATATGTACGAAGCAAAAAGTTCATCCACATGGGGAGCATGACGAGCATACTCATCATTTTCTGCTTGGAAAAGGTGAGTCGGGACATGATAAACGCAAAGGGATATGCCAAAACAAGGCAAATGACCGTTGCGATAGCGGCGAGATATACGCTGTTTGCAAGCGTGGGGATATAGAGCGCGGATTGCTTGACGTTATCAAGCGTGAACGCGCCGTTTCCGTCGGTGAATGCGAAATAAACGACGAGCAAAAGAGGAAGGATGGTAAAAAGAAGCATCCATATGATATACGGGTACGACGCCCATTTGGCATTCAGCTTGATCACGGCAGGATACCTCCGTAATTTTTAACGTTTGTAGAATCGGATTTATGCATGATGTGGATGGCTTCGGGTTCGATATAGATGCCGACGTCCGAGCCGCTCGCGGTATAGTCCGTGGAATGGACGCGCCAAACGGTGCCGCCGCAATCGACCATCATTTCGTAATGCACGCCCTTGAAAAGAACGGACATGACCTTACCGCAAAGGGTATTGGGTGCATTCGAAGCGGCAACGATATCCACGTCCTCGGGACGTACGACGACCTCGACCTCTTCATCCTTGGCAAAGCCGCCATCGACACATTCGTAATTTCTGCCCGCAAATTCAACGAGCTTGTCCTTGTGCATAATACCGGGAACGATATTGCTTTCACCGATGAATTTCGCGGTGAAGGCATTGACGGGCTCGTTATAGATATCCTGCGGCGTACCGATCTGCTGGATAAGCCCTCCGTTCATAACGACGACCGTATCGCTCATGGTGAGCGCTTCCTCCTGGTCGTGGGTAACGTAAACGAATGTGATGCCGAGTCTTTGCTGGATCTTTTTCAGCTCATACTGCATTTCCTTGCGGAGCTTCAAGTCGAGCGCACCGAGCGGTTCGTCGAGAAGGAGCACCTTGGGCTGATTGACGAGCGCGCGGGCAATGGCGACGCGCTGCTGCTGACCGCCCGAAAGCAGATCGACCTTACGGCTTTCAAAATCGGAAAGACCGACCATCGCGAGCATCTCACGCACGCGCTTTACGATCTCTTTTTCAGGGGTCTTGACAAGACGAAGCCCGAAAGCAACGTTTTCAAATACGTCAAGATGAGGGAAAAGTGCATATTTTTGAAAAACGGTATTGACCTTGCGCTTGTACGGGGGAACGTTGTTGATCTTTTTTCCAAGGAACATGAGATCGCCCGCGTCGGGAGTTACGAAACCGCCGATGATACGAAGCGTCGTCGTTTTGCCGCAGCCCGAGGGTCCGAGAAGCGTCAAAAATTCCTTATCATGAATATCGAGATCGATACTTTTCAGAATCTGTTCGCCATCAAAGCTTTTGGAGATACCTTTGAGTTCAATAATTTTTTTGTTCTGGTCCATGTTTGCCATCTCACTTTTTTAAGAATTTTCGCGCATATTAAGGCGATGCGCCGCACAAAGCGAAAATCCGCTTATAGATTAAAAAAATGCACGAAAAAAAGTTTTTTCCGTGCATAAAAAGTGCCGTGAATAATATAAAAAAATTATCTTTCAAAGACAGCAGAGATCGCCGTCTTATATTCACAATGGCATTATAGCAAATAAATATATAAAATGCAATATTTTTTTCGAATTTTCCCTAAAAAAACTTTGATTTTTCGCTTTTTCCAAAGAAAATCACCCAAGAAGGCAAAAATCAAGCGTTTTTCTCCCGTTTGTTTGGAAATTCTCCGAAAATCGGCTTTCAGCCGATCAAACGGGGTCGAGCCTGCGATCATGCAATTTTTATTTTTGATCACGAGCGATTCGTGAATCGCCCCT
>JBGVLA010000197.1:0-5534 GCA_045124015.1 Eubacteriales bacterium
CTTGAAGGGCAAAATATATCATTCGCGCAAGCGATATCATTCATCATACGCGAAGCGTATATCATGGCAACGCTCGCGTTGCTTATTTGCCTTCTTTTTTGAGCTTACCTGCGAGCTTATAACGAGCATCGTTGGAAAGGATTCTCTTACGAAGACGAATGGACTTCGGTGTAACCTCGATAAGCTCGTCGTCAGCGATAAATTCGATCGCCTCTTCCAAAGTCATAATTTTTGCAGGAACAAGACGAAGTGCTTCATCTGCGCCCTTGGAACGAACGGCTGTGAGGTGCTTTTCCTTGCAAACGTTGACCGCGATATCACCCTGCTTCGGGTTTTCACCAACGATCATGCCTTCATATACAGGGCACTGATTGCTGATAAACATGATACCTCTATCCTGTGCGTTGAAGACACCGTAGGAGGTGGATTCACCTGCTTCGCTCGCAACGAGAGAGCCTGTGAAGCGGCGTGTGATCTCACCCTTGTGGGGTTCATAACATTCAAAAATGGAGTTGAGGATACCTTCACCGCGTGTATCGGTCATAAATTCGCTTCTGTAACCGAAAAGACATCTTGTCGGAATGAGGTATTCAAGACGGCTTCTCATGCCTGCCGCCGTGGGAGTCATATTGAGAAGTTCACCTTTTCTTGCGCCGAGCTTTTCCATAACGGGACCGCAATAGTCGTTGGGAACGTCGATTTCCACACGTTCGATCGGTTCGCAAACCTTGCCGTCGATCTCTTTGAAGAGAACGCGAGGCGTGCTTACGGTAAGCTCGTAACCTTCGCGGCGCATATTTTCAACGAGAATGGAAAGGTGCATTTCGCCGCGACCCGCAACCTTGAAGCTATCGGTGGTCTCGCCGTCTGTAACGCGGAGAGAAACGTCCTTGAGAAGTTCTTTATAAAGACGTTCACGGAGCTGACGGGAGGTAACGAATTTACCTTCTTTACCTGCAAAGGGGCTGTCGTTGACGGAGAACGTCATTTCCATGGTAGGCTCGCTTACCTTGACAAATTCAAGGGGTTCTACGCAATCGGTAGCGGTGATGGTATCACCGATGGAGATGCTTTCTGCACCGGAGAAGCAGATGATATCGCCCATTTTGGCAGATTCAACGGGAATACGGCGCAAGCCGTCGATCTGGCTGATGCTGACGATCTTAGTTCTCTTGCGTTCGTCTGCATTGTGATAGTTGCAGATAACAGCTTCCTGATTCTGACGGATAACGCCTCTTTCGATTCGACCGATACCGATTCTACCTACGTAGTCGTTATAGTCAATGGAAGAAACGAGGAGCTGGAGAGGTGCTTCGACCTCGCCCTCGGGAGCGGGAATATAATCCAAAATGGTGTCAAAAAGGGGACGGAGGTCTTCGCCTGCTTCATAAGGAGAATAAGAAGCAGTACCTGCTCTGCCCGAGCACCAAAGCATAGGAGAATCGAGCTGTTCATCGGTTGCGTTGAGTTCAATGAGGAGTTCCAAAACCTCATCTCCGACCTCGTCAAGACGAGCGTCAGGGCGGTCGATCTTATTGACAACGACGATAACGCGATGATTCATTTCGAGCGCCTTTTTGAGGACGAAACGAGTCTGAGGCATCGGACCTTCTGCCGCGTCAACGAGCAAAATAACGCCGTTTACCATTTTCAAAATACGCTCAACTTCACCGCCGAAGTCTGCGTGTCCGGGAGTATCGATGATATTCACTTTTACATCTTTATAATGAACGGCAGTATTCTTCGCCAAAATGGTGATACCGCGTTCTTTTTCGATGGCATTGGAGTCCATGACTCTGTCTTCTGTTGCCTGGTTGTCTCGATAGATACCGCCCTGCTTGAGCATTTCATCTACGAGTGTGGTCTTACCGTGGTCTACGTGTGCAATGATAGCGACGTTTCTTAAATCTTCTCTTTTCACGTTTCAATTCCTCGCTTATTGATTATAATATATATTTCATTGGTTTTTCTTGTCCTAACTTTGATAGTATATCACTTTTTTCTTTGAAATGGAAGTTCTTTTTTGAATTTTTTTGAAATTTTTATAAACTTTTTCTTTGAAAATATAGAAAAAGTTACAAAAAGAAAACATCCCCACCTTTTCTTGACGACAAGAAAAGGTACAAAAGAACCGCAAGGGACTTGTCCCTTGACCCATTTTTCAAAAAAAGAAAACACGGAATATGCTCCGTGTTCTCCTTATTTCATTAAAATACCGTCTTCACAAAATAGCCGTTTTCCGTCCGTTTTTCATAATCGGGTGTTTCATCGGCAAAGAGAACCGTGAAATAGATATACACGAGCTTCCCGCTCCACTCGGCATTTCCCTTTTCCCAAAGGTCAGCGAGCGGTACTCTTTCTGCAAGAAGCTTATAATCCTCATCGTATATATTGACCGTTTCGCCGCCGCGAATCGAAACACCCTCGCGCGCCGTTTTGACGATTTCGGGGGTACCGCCAAGGTTTACAAGCGGAATCTTTTCTGCAATCGCAGGCAAGCGAGAGCTTACCGACATAAAAATGAGTGCGCCGTCTCCCACGACCGTGCCGTCTGTGAAATATACAAGCTCGGAATAAAGTTCAAGCTCTTTGCCTCCTGCATCCAAAAGCTTTACATTGGGATACAATGGCTCAATATCATTGCGAGAGCTTGTAAATTCCTGCGAAGGTGCTGTCGTCGTGCAAGCATGATTTGGGTCATAGGTCGTTTCAGTCGTCCATTCGGGGTCTGTGCACGGATAATAGAGTTCATCTGATTTTGTCGAAGGGTGTGTATGCTCAGGTGTAATTCCGCAAGCCACAAGGGCAATGAGCATCACACAAGCAAGCAATAATGTCATGATTTTTTTCATAGTAAAAATCCTCCTTTTGGGTTTTCTACTTCTTTGTCGAACCAAAAGGAGGATTTTCTCACTCACAATATCAAATTTTTAAGAATTTTTTCGCGTATCGATAAATTCCAAAATATCTGCCGCGCCAACGTAGTCAAGCGTGGTTGCTTGCCCTGTTTTTACGGAAAGGATCAGCATATTTTTTCCATCCGTAATTGGTACGAGAGAAAATGACATTTCTTCATCAATGGGATAAATGATCTGCGGAATAACGCCGACAGGCTGAAAGACATACGCATAATTTTCGGGAATATCCGTCGCAAGGAGCGCATCGCCCTTTTCAAGAAGAAGCGTTTCCAAAACGTCAAGCGTAAGATCCGCGTCAAAGGTGATTTCCACGGGGTCATCTTCTCCACAAGCGCCAAGCGACAAAAGCATCACCGCGCAAAGCATCAAGCACAGTATTTTTTTCATCATGTTTCCTTTCTTATTTCACCCAACGGCACCCCTCAGGCGCTTCGCATTTGATATTAAGCGTGCCGTCCTCCTTCTTTTCCCATTCCACGTAGATTCTGCCGTTCGGTGTCGGCACAGAACCTTTTGCAAAGGTAAGGTCAGAGGGCTTGGGTTCAATGGTAAATTCCGCATAACCGGGCTTTACCGCTTTCACGCCGAGAACGTCGGTCTTGAGGAAGATGGCAGGACTTGCCGACCATGCGTGTGCCGCGCTTCTCGTCCAGTCCTTACCGCTCTTGAAGGTCTCCACACAGGTCGGGATATTGCTATCCAAAAGCGCGCCCCAATCTCGTCTTTGCGAGGTCAAAGCCAGCTCGTCATAACCGTATTTATACAGCGTTTTGAGCGCAAAATAGAGGAAGAACGGCGAACCGATATGCACGTAGCCATTCGGTGCTTCTTCTTCGGAGGGCACGTCATGCGTGCGATTTGCGGGCGTACCCGACACAAAAAGTCCGCTTTCCATATTATCGAGCAAGAAGCGAATCGCATCTGCGTGGCGTTCCTCGGGAACGCAGTCATAAAGAAGTGCCATGGTATTGCTCTGCACGCTGATACGCGCATTTTTCAGATATTCGTCATACGAAACGGTCGGCATGGAACGCTCCGCCATATACGCAAGATAACGGTTATAGGCATATTCATCGCGCACCGTATCGACGTACGCGCGCTTTTCCGCATCCCAGCAGTACGTATTGACCGCCGTTTTGTAAGCTTCGGCTTTCGCAAGATAATCCTTTGCCAGCGCATTTTCACCGAGCGTTTCCGCCATCTCTGCGGATTTTTTGAAGCAATACGAAAGCATGACATTGTTTGCCGTAACCTCGCCGTAGAAATCAAGGTCGTTATTCGCCCATTCGATGAGATTCCACGCGCCCTGCATATCGAAAAGACCGCGGTCATCCGTCATGCGCTCAAAGCGGTGCAAGGTTTCCTTGATGGACGGGAAAAGCTCGGCAAGGAATTTTTTATCGCCCGTTGCACGGTAATGGTCCTCGATCTGCAAGAGCCACATCATCGACCAAACGGGGATACAGCCCTCGGGATAGGTCGGGAAGCACGCGCAAGGCAGATAAAGCTTATCGATATAACGCGGATTTCGTCTGCGGTGGTTGAGCCACAAGCCGTCCTCAATGGAATTGGCAATGACCTTCAGATATTGCGTATCAAAATCATACGCGCCGAAGTTATAGAGATTGACCTGCGCGGTGCATCTTGCGTCGCCCGTCCACGGGTTCTGCTCATATCCAGGGCAATCGCAGTACATATCGAGCATACAGACCTCTGCGGTACGGGTCGACATTCGGTAAATGGTATTGAGTCTTTCGTCGGAGCAGACAAATTCTCCTTTTTCCACGGGATATCTTGTTTCAATCACATGGATATCCTTGATCGTAACGTCGGACGAGTTTCCGTATACGTAAACGGAAAGATAACGGAAGCCCCTCTGACGGCGGCAGATGTATTCCTGCTTGCCCTCTTTACAGATATAGCGCATGACCGAGCCGTTGTTCATGAATTTAATACCCGCGTCTGTGATCATTTCAAACGCCATGATTTCAAGAACAGTACCCTTGGGCGCATCGAGTTCAAACGCGATCCTGCCGACCTGCTCCGTCTGGAAATCCAAAATAAAGTTGACGATACCCTCCTGAGCGGGAATGACGGCGTTCGCATCTGCGCCGAAAAGGGATTCTTTATTTTCCAATATCACTTCCTTATCGGAATCGTGAATACGCTTATCCTCATAGATACGCGCTTCCGCAAAACCATTTTTCGGCACAACGTGGTCGCGCGCTTTCATAGCAAAGCCCACGCTGTCGGGCGTATCAAGAGCCATCGAAACAAGCTCGGCTTTGATATCGTCCGAAATCAGATCAAAGGATACGACCGCAAGCATCGCCTCAATGATATCGTCATTTTCATTTCTGCCCTTGTATTCATTCCAAGGATAACGAATGGGCGGTGTTTTCAAAAGATACGAAGCAAGCGGTTTTTCATCGCCAAGAAGAGAAGAAAACGCAAATACCGCATCCGTACGAATGAAAAGCTCGGGTGTCCAAGCGTAAGCAAACATACAGAAATGCTCGCCCTTTTCGATGCAAACAGTTTCGTCAAAGGGCATCACCTTGCCGTCGATGGCGACTGCACGAAGTCCGCGGGTAATGAACATCACGTCCGCATCCT
>JBGVLA010000198.1:0-10329 GCA_045124015.1 Eubacteriales bacterium
GTCTTTTCGGGATTCTCTGCATAATCGATCAAATCCTTCACCGAACCATGCACCGCCCAAATTGAAGTAACCGCCATCACGCACCTCCTGCATAAAGCTCGCGAAGCAGTTCCATCAGTTGTACTTTTGCTTCGCCATCGCACAAGGAACAGATCTTCTCCAAAGATTCCAAGACGGAATACCACTGTTCTGACCGTTCCTCATTTGATTTTCCGATTGCATTCTGACGAAGATACTCCGATATACTAAGCCTTCGCCGCTTGGCAAGTCTTTCGATTTTCTCTTTTTCCCGTGCCGTTACGCGCACGCGAATGACTTCATTTCTTGTTTCTTTTTCGATAGAATTCATCTCTCTTTCATAAAAATTTTACGGGTATTAGGGTGTCCCTAAAGCATATCGGCAAATGGCTGTTGCCACATTTGCTATGCTTGCTACCGAGATGACACGTCTTTCTCTCTTCGCTCCTTTCCATTCAAAATCTTTCTTCATGTCGCTATGACGGTTATGACGCTATTTTCTTTTGCGTGTATCTGAACGTTAAGCGTCATTGGCGTCATCGGTGTCATGCTGTCATTCACGCGGATACCTAATCACCCTTTTCACCTATATACCGTATCGAAAAACGATTTTTTGTCCTGAAAGATGAAAGTTTTTTGAAATATTTTTCACATCAACTTCAGCGCAACTTGCACCGAAGTTGCAAACAAAAAAGCCACTCCGCACATTTGCCGTTTTCGGACAAACATGATAGAATGACTTCAGAAAATATTGAATTCGGAGGTTATTTATGGAACTTACTTACAGAATGGTAAACGGTGTGCAGATACCCAATCTGAGATTGCCAAAGCAAAAGAATCTTCCCATCGGCAAGTACGGCATAATACGACATGACTTCTTGGAGAAACACCGCAAAGGCACTTACACGACACTTCTAACAGAATTTCGACTCCAAGAACATCTCTATGAGATCGATCAAGAAGCCAAGCGCCAAGTTGAGGAACTGACGCGACTCCTCGTTTCGAGGAGTGGTATCGATGAATGTTTAAAAAACACCGATCCTCTGCGCTGGGTGCAGGAAATGAATTCGGCAAAGAAAAATGCGGAGGAAATTGTGTTGAAAGAATACGTATATGCTTAAGATGAAACCAGTCGGTATGAATTAGCAGACGAAACGAAGAAGGGTGCAACATTGCACCCTTCTTCGTTTTATTATTCATTTTTAATATTAAAGTTTACTCAAATTCAGTGCGGTTTTATTGCGTTTTCGATATTCCGTTGGTGTCATACCGGTATACTTTTTAAATAATCTGCTGAAATAAAGCGCATTTTCATAGCCCACTTCAAGTGAAATCTCAGCTATATTTTTTGTGGAATTTTCCAAATATCCCTTTGCCGTTGCCATCCGTAAGGAAATGATGTATTGCATCGGTGACATTTTCATAATGCTTTTGAAGCTGTGTATAAACCAATTCACACTCATCAAATGTTCGTCGGCGTATTGCTCAATAGAAATTTGCTTTGAAAAATTCTCTTTAAAATAATGTGCAGCTCTTTCGATATCGTTGATGGTATCATTTTTCGTTTCTCTGCCTTCTTGAATATAGCGATTGATCGTTATCAAAATATGATGCATATAAAGGCTGATCATATCATCGCAGTTTACACGTTGTAATTGCAGTTCCCGTATGATCTGATTATAGATCCAAGGATAATCCGGGGAAACACCCGTATAAAACACGTTTTCATTTTTGGGAAGCTCATAGCGTTCCAGATATTCTTCCACCTTCCATCCTGTGAAATGTACCCAGTATACCTCAGTCTTATCGACCGCATAGTAATAATAGACCTGCGGTTCTCCAGGGCGAAACAAAACCATGTTGCCTTTGGTCACAATCGTTGGTTCTTTGCTTCCTTTGAAATAAAAATAGCCTTTTCCCACAGCGATGTATAGCAACTGATAATCGTTTCTGCCCTCGGGGTGAGGTGTCTCAATGACAGGCGTTGTGTGAACACGGTAATAGCCGCAATTGTTGATTCGGAGAGGAACTGACAGATCCTCCAGATTCGGATTTTCTTCATCTACGTATGCTACATTTATATACAAAATAATCCCTCTCTTTCTCCGCATGTGATTATGTCCATGTCATGTGTGATTATGTTCATATTATACATCAAAACAAGACCATTGTCAATGCCGTTGAAGTGATTTTGTGCATATATTATTTGATTCTATTTATTGAAAACAATTGCCATATCAGGTATAATATAGTCACAAGCTTGGAACGATTCCCCCAAAAATACAAATTACGAGGAGATTTATCATGGAACAGAAAAAGTATTTGAAATGGTATCACAAGATAGGTTACGGATCCGGAGACGTTGCAGGAAACTGTGTATACGCACTGCTGACTGCATTTATGATGATCTATCTGACCGACACGATTGGGCTCAGTATGGGTATTGTAAGTACCTTGATCGCTGCTTCTAAAATTTTTGACGGTGTCTCTGATTTCTTCTTTGGAAGATTGATCGATAAGACACACACCAAGATGGGCAAGGCTCGTCCTTGGATGCTTTGGCCTTACATTGGTTGCGCAGTTACACTGGTTGCTTGCTTCTCCATTCCCACCGGCTGGGGACAAACAGCACAGTACATCTTCTTCTTCCTTTCTTACACACTTCTGAACGCAGTATTCTTCACCGCAAACAATATCGCATACGCATCTCTCACCGCATTGATCACCAAAAACACAAGTGAAAGAGTTCAGCTTGGCTCCTTCCGCTTTGTCTTTGCGTTTGCCACTAAAATCATCATTGAAGCGGTTACAATTCATGCAGTCATATGGCTTGGTAGCGATGCTTTCGCCTGGAAAACCGTCGCGATTATTTATGCTATCCTCGGTTTGATTACCAACACCATTTCTGTATTTTCTGTAAAAGAACTTCCCGAAGCAGACGAGGGTATGGAGGAAGAGAGAGAAGAAGAACACAAGCTTACCTTCCTGCAGTCCTTCAAGCTTCTTCTTAAGAACAAATATTATGTTGTTATTTGCCTTACCTATATTCTGACTCAGCTTTATGCTTCCGTTATTGGTATTGGTACTTACTATGCGAAGTATATTCTCGGCAACGAAGAACTTTTTAGTGATCTCTCGCTCGCCATCAACATCACGATGGTGGCAGCACTTGTTGTATTGCCTATGATCATCAAAAAAATGGGCGGCATGTATAAACTGAACATGATCGGTTATCTGATTGCTGCTGTCGGCAGAATCGGTGTTATGGTCGCAGGTTACATGGGAAGCATTCCGCTGATGCTTGCGTTCACCGCTTTGTCTACTCTCGGTATTGCTCCTCTTCAGGGAGACGTAAACGCGCTGATCGCTTCCTGCTCCGAATATACCACCCTTACAACAGGCCATCGCATTGACGGTATGATGTTCTCTTGCTCCTCTCTTGGAATCAAGATCGGCGGTGCATTCGGTACTGCCATCTGCGGTTGGCTTCTTGATGCCACCGGCTATGTCGAAAATGCAGCGATTCAGAATGCCGCAACAACCGGAATGCTTCATTTCCTCTATTTGTGGGCACCTATCATTATTTGCGTTGCTGTATTTCTTCTGATTTCGCTTCTCAGAGTTGAAAAGGCCAATGAAAAGATCCTCGCAGAAAGAAAAGATAAGACTGTACCGGATGTTTACGGTAATGTTTAAGGAGATATAAAATGAAAGAATTTGAAAGATTTGATCGAATTGGCACGATGCCTCACAGAAGTTACTATATTCCCTTTGCCGACAACGACGTGATTAGAACCAAGCATGGTATTCAGGATCGTATGTCCAGCTCTCGCTTTATGTCTCTCGACGGCGTATGGCAGATCAAGAAGCTCGACCATGTGGAAGATTTCGTGATCGACGAAAAACTCGAAGACAGAATTCCCGTTCCCGCATGTGTTCAGATGCATGGATATGATCACATCCAGTATCTTAATACCAGATATCCTTTCCCGGTTATGCTTCCGCATCTTCCTTATGAAAATCCATGCTGGCATTACCGACGCACCTTCAATCTGAAAAAGAAACCCGGCGAAAAGTATTACATTAACTTCGAAGGCGTTGATTCCGCATTTTATCTCTACGTAAACGGTCAGTTTAAGGGATACTCTCAAATTTCTCATGCAACAAGTGAGTTTGACGTGACTGAGCTCGTGGAGAATGGCGAAAATACTCTTGACGTACTCGTTCTCAAATGGTGTATCTCCACCTATCTTGAATGTCAGGACAAATTCCGTTTCTCCGGCATTTACAGAAACGTATACCTGCTGACTCGCCCCGAAAAGCATATTACCGATTATAAGATCGCAACCAGACTCTCGGAAAGCGATGGCATCCTTTCCTTCACAAACGAGAGCCAAGTAGATATTAAACTCGTTTTTGAAGATCAAAGCGTTATCGTTCCCGCCGATATGAAAACAGAAATCATTCTTCCGAGAATAAAACCTTGGACAGCCGAAAAACCGAATCTGTATACGCTTGAAATTTATGCAAACGGCGAAAAGATCGAAGAAAGCATCGGCTTCCGTGAAGTCACCATTGACGGAAAGGTATTCAAGATCAACGGTACGCCCGTAAAGCTCAAGGGCGTCAACCGCCATGACTTTAACTGTGAAACTGCCGCAACCGTAAGTCTTGAAGATATGGCAAAGGACATTCACCTGATGAAGGAACTGAACGTCAATGCAGTCAGAACCTCTCACTATCCCAACAGCCCCGAATTCTATTTTCTTTGCGACAAATTTGGAATCTATGTCATGGATGAGGCTGACCTTGAAATGCATGGTGCTTGCACCCGTGACGGCCGCTACGATATTCCGCTTTGGAAGGAGTATGCGGAGAACAAATTCTTTGAGCCCGGTATTACCGATAGACATACGGCACTTGTTGAGAGAGACAAAAACCGTACAAGCGTTATCATTTGGTCACTCGGTAACGAAAGTTCCTTCGGAAAAGCATTCTTTAAGGGTGCGAATTACATCAAAAACCGTGATAAGACAAGACCTGTCCATTATGAGGGCTTGCAGAACGCGGATCCCAAATACTATTATACCGAGCTTGTCGACATGGTCAGCATGATGTATCCTTCCTTCGAAAAGATTCGCACCGACGTTCTCGACAATCCGAAGGAAAACCGCCCCTTTGTGCTTTGCGAGTACACCCACGCAATGGGTAACTCTTGCGGTGATATCGCAGAATATTGGGATATGATCTACAACAATGAGCAGATGATGGGTGCTTTCGTATGGGAATGGGCAGACCACGGCATTAAAACCGAAGACGGTTTCCTTTATGGCGGTGATTTTGAAGAACCCGAGCACGATGGAAACTTCTGTGCAGACGGTCTTCTGACTCCTGACAGAAAGCTGAAATCGAACGCCTTGGAAATGATGGCAGTCTATGGTGGCAAGACTACCTCTGAAATGTGCGAGGTAGACATCCCTAAGAGTTCTTATAAGTTTTCTTCTGCGATTGCCATTGAGGTCAACGAGCATACCGGCGAGATCACCTCGATCAAAGCGGACGGCAACGAGATTCTTCGTACACCCATTCATTTCAACATTACCAGATACACAGATAATGACCGTGATCTGATTCCTCATTGGATCGGCCGTTGCCATCTTTCCTCTTGCAAGCCGCATATCTTCTCTTGTGAAAAATCTGAAAATCACTATAAGTTTGAGGGTGTTCTTGCGGCAAACTGCTTGATGCCTGCTGTGGAATTCACTCTCGAATATACAGTCGTTGCAAATGAGCTGACCGTTTCGGTTTCCTATAAACTTGCCGATTATATTCAGAACTTCCCGAGATTCGGATTTGAATTTGGCGTCGACAAGGGACACTGTAACTTCTCATACGTGGGCTTTGGTCCGATGGAAAGTTATGTAGATAAGCACGCCGCTTGTGAATACGGCTATTACGTAAGCTCCGCAGAAGAAAACTATGACATGAAGTATATTCGTCCGCAGGAATCGGGTAGCCACCATGCATGCAAGTATCTTGCGGTGAAAGATCTCTTTAAGGTAACCGCAGAAAAACCGTTCTCCTGCTCCGTGAATCCCTTTACCACAGAACAGCTCAGAGAAACGCTTCATTCTTTTGAGCTTGAAGAAAACGATTTCGTAAACATATGTGTGGATGTTGCCATGCGTGGTGTAGGTTCACATTCCTGCGGTCCTGATCTTCCCGAGGAATACGAGATTCCGAGAGAAGGAAGCAACACCTTTAAGTTTGTATTTTAAGTGAAAGACATACATCTCAAAGAATGGATAAACGAAATATGATACAGACAAAATTGCGTTAAGGAGGATAAACCATGGATCCAATTTATGTAGTAGGACATAAAAACCCGGATACCGATTCCATCGTAGCAGCCATCGCCTACGCATCACTGCGAAACGCGCTGGGAGATCGAGAATATATGGCTGCTTGCCTTGGCCGTGTTTCAGATGAAACGCAATTGGTTTTGAACCATTTTGGCTTTGATCCTCCGACGCTCATCACTAACGTATATACACAAGTACAGGATTTAGGCTTTGATAGACCGCCGATCCTCAGCGCAGCCGTTACCGTTGAAAGGGCTTGGAACGAACTGCAAGCAAGAAAAGAACTGCGTGCTATCCCTATTGCCAATGATGACGGAACGCTTTGGGGAATTATATCCCGCGAGGACATTGCAAGCTATAATATGGAACTGAATAATTCATCCACACTTGATAAAGTGCCGTTATTTAACGTTTTGTCTGTTCTCGAAGGAAAGGTTATTAACGATGCAGGAGAATATCTCGATACCGTATCCGGAGAAGTTGTCCTTGCAATTCCCGAAAGCCGTGGAGAGACTGTGTTTTCTGATAGTAATTGTGTTGTCATCTGCGGCAATCAACCGGATATGATCCGACAAGCATTGGAGCAGAATGTCAATTGTCTTATTCTCTGCCGAACAGAGTTAGCACCTGAGTTAAGAGAAATAGAAACCTCCACTTGTATTATTTATACACCGTTTGATGCCTATAAGACAACCAGACTTATTTTTCAGTCTACGCCGATAGGGCGAGTTTGCACAACGAAAGATTTGCTTTGTTTTCATTTAGAGGATAGAGCTGATTATGTAAAAGAAATGGTTTGGAAGATCAGAAAATCCTGTTATCCTGTCTTAGATGAGAACGAAAAAGCTGTCGGTATTCTTACCAGATACCATTTGATTCGTCCGAAAAGAAAGAGAGTCGTGCTTGTTGATCACAATGAAGCGTCCCAATCCGTTCCGGGTTTGGAGGAAGCAGAAATTTTAGAAATTATCGACCATCACCGTTTGGCTGATATTCAGACAAACAATCCCATTTTTGTCAGAAATGAACCGGTTGGTTCTACAAACACCATCATAGCCTCTATGTTTCAAGACAAGGGCTTGATCCCTTCCGAAAAGCTGGCAGGCATGATGGCCGCGGCAATCTTATCCGATACCGTTATGTTCAAATCGCCAACTTGTACTGTTCGGGATATTCGTACAGCAGAGCGAATGGCAAGGATTGCGAAAGTTTCCTTGGATGACCTCGGGAAAAAGATATTCTCCGAATCGGTAGAAGGCAAAACCGCGAATGAATTGCTATATACAGACTATAAAGAATTTCATATTGCCGGTCACGATTTAGCTGTTTCGCAAATCACTTGCTTAGATAGTGCAAGTATGCTTTCAAGAAAAGCTGAACTGCTTGAGCAAATGCAAGATATTTCAGATAAGTCCAATGTTTCTTTGGTTATTTTGATGCTGACAGATGTACTCTTGGAAGGCAGTTATCTGTTGTATATCGGAGATGACGATATTATCAGCCAAGCTTTTGGGGTATCCTCCAAGGATCATGAAGTGTTTTTGCCCAATGTCATGAGCCGTAAAAAGCAAGTGATTCCCAGCTTGTCTGCGTTATGGGGTTAATAAAATACCGTAATATTATGATTTGAATAATTATAAAACATTACCTAAATAAAGAAGGTCGCTATTAAAGCTTAATGAAAAGCTACGATAGCGACTTTTTTAAAACGTAACTTCAGCGCAAGTTGCACTGAAGTTGCAAACAAAAAGAAAAAGCCACTCCGCACATTTGCCGTTTTTGGACAAACATGATGCGGAGGCAGAACGCCTCCGCAATTCTATTGTCCTATTGACAAACTCACAAAAGTATGCTATCATTCTATCGTGAATATATTTTCATTTATGTATTGAGGTACACACATGCAATACTTAAGCGAAGAAACGATGCAAAGAATCACAGCCTTTGTAGACGAATATTACAACGAAAACAGCTACTCGCCAACCATTGCGGAGATCTCACGGCGTTTGTCTTTAGCAGTAGGAACGGTACACAAATATCTACACCGCATGACCGAAATGGACAAGTTATATTTTGACGGGCGGCACATCATCACGCCTTATATTGAGGAATTACAGGGTAAGTTCCACGCGCCCGTTAGTGGCGATATTGCCTGCGGTTCTCCAATCTATGCAGAGGAGCAATACGACGAAGCGTTTCCGATTCCTGCAGAGTATATCGGAAAAGGCGAATACTTTTGGCTTCGTGCAAAAGGCGATTCAATGACCAACGCTGGGATTGACAGCGGCGACTTGGTATTGATCCGCAAACAGAACACCGCCAACGAAGGAGATATCGTTGTTGCTTTAATTGATGATTCGGCTACACTCAAAACACTTTCCTTTGACCGAGTAAATAGTAAAGTTGTATTGATTGCTGAAAATGATGATAAGGATAATTATCCGAATCAGATCTACGATAACATTATTATTCAAGGTGTCGCAGAGCACGTGCTGAAGAAACTATAATTGCTTTGGAGGTAATTGCTTTTGATTATTAAGGGGTCAACATCGAATTTTATATCTTTCTCTGCAGATATTGATCTAATTAATGATTTGCAAGAAAACGCGAAGAAACAACTCACAGATATGGGATACAAAAATCTTAATCCGAAAGATTATTTGAATACTTACTTTAACGTAAAGAAAAGAAAAATCATCCCAACACCGCGCACTATACACAAATCAGATGTTTTTTGTTGTCCAAAGGGCTATGAATCTCCGCTCAAAGAGATTGAAAAGCATATCACCAACGGTGATGATTTAACGCCATACATGAGCAAATTAATAGATAAAGGAGATTTTTATGACAGTCTTCTTTATGATTGGAATATCCATCATTTGCATTTGGGCACTCCGATTCCAAGTGAAAAATTCGTTTCACGAAGCAAATATTTACTTTTCGTTTTCTTTGCTGAAAAAGATGCATATTTTATTCAAATATACCCACACGATGAGGAATTTGTTTTTGCCAAAGAAGAAATGATGCACATTATAGATCGTAATTGGAGTGGTTTAATCAGCCGATTTTCAATAAATGGAATTTTATCTGAAACCATCACGGACAAGGATCGCGCCATGTTGAGGAAATGCGGAATATCAACATTTACAGATATAGGAAATGGAAAAATTTATGGTAATATTGGTGGAGGGTATGCGTCCAATGGAATATCGATAGAAGCTGTGCGCAATTCGATTTTTTGGAAAAACAAAATGAAAAACTATCAAAAGATTATTACTGATAATCTTACAGGATTCTTTGATTGTATTATTAAAAATGGCAAACCTATTTCCACTAATCTTTATTTTAAAATGCTATCAATCACAGACGATTCTATAATGGTAGCAGAAAAAATAATCATATAATTTGTGAAATCGATGATAAGAAAAATCGTTTGACTTTTTCGTGTGTAGAAGCGCATATTCAAGAATTTATTTCTAATAGAAGCTATTATGGCAGGAGGTAAAACTATTGACGGAAGAAAGAACAGCGCAAGCACTCCCTATTGAGGAGATCAATCAATTGACAAAAACATTAGTTGATACAATGGCAAACGGTACACCCAAGGAAATTGCCAAAGGCTTGGAATCGCAGTTTGTTGACCGTTCCACCGCACACCTTTATCGCAAGGCAACGCCTACCGATCAGAGTGGCTCAACCGAGGTATATAAATACGTAAAGGGCGAGATTGAAAGTGCCTTTATCTCCACGCGGCGAGATATGAAGCTTTCGTTTCCGCCTACGTGTTATTCATCGAACGATCCAATCACGCTTCTTTATGAATCCAATTACAAGTTAATTCAGTTTTGGACACTTGCCATCTTGGAGAACGAGGATATTATGGGAGCGTTTCTTGAGGGAATGGCACAAGCGGGCGTGGATGGTAGCAATATCGATGAATTTCTCAATA
>JBGVLA010000199.1:0-13420 GCA_045124015.1 Eubacteriales bacterium
GAATCAGAACATCTCCAACTTCTACGAGAAGGCGGACGAGCTGACGAAGAGTGCCAACAGCGCCAATGCGACGGACGAGGATATTTTGAAATCGAAATATATGAACTCCATCAGCTCCGAGCTTGGTGAGCTGTATGCGCAGAAACGCGAGATACAGAACGGCAAGCTTTCCAACAAGGAAAAGGATGCGGCGGTGCGTGAGATTCAAAAGCAGATCGTTGAGCTGACCAAAACGGGGCTTTCCAACTATGAGAAGATCCGCTATGAGGGTGACGGCGAATATGCGGTTATCGGGGACAGATATTACCAATGGTACACACCGAAAAACGGTGAGGCGTATTGGCGCAAGCTGGATGACGATCAGGTGGTCAAGTACAATCTGACGAAGAATGCCGGGGGCGCTCACTACGTTACCGACGGCAACGTGCATTACAGACTTGACGAAGAGGGCGAGTGGACGAAGATCTCCGACAGACAGCTTGAGAGACAGAACGAGGTCACAAAGGCTCTCGGTATCACTCCCGAGGAATATTGGAGCAAGACCGATATTTCCTTCCTTCCTATGTCGGACGGCGAATACGAGTATGCCTACAACAATCCCGAAAAATACGCCGTAGCGAAGGCTGTGGGCGGTTACGATGCGTTCAAGTCATACTCAAGCGATTTGTACGATATCAAGGCAGACAAGGACGAGAGCGGAAAATCGATCAGCGGTAGCCGCAAGGAAAAGGTGCTTGATTACATCAATAGCCTTGATGCGGATGACGGCACGAAGATGATTCTGTTCAAGAGCGAGTACAATGCCGACGATACCTACAATTACGATATTATCGAATACCTGAATAGCCGAGACGATATTTCCTATGACGAGATGGAGACCATCTTGAAAGAGCTTGGTTTTACCGTTGACGCGAGTGGAAATATTTCTTGGGATTAAGGGGGGACGGATATGAGCGATAAAATGGACAGGCAGGGGGCGCGTACCGCTGCCGACCTTGAGTACAGATATTATTTCGGCAAGAAATTTGCCGAAGTAATGGGCGTTGCAACAGACGCGAGACGGAAAGCTGATGAAGCCGGAACGCAACCGGTGTCCGTTAATAGGCTTGAGGGTCAAATCACGGCAGACCAAATAAACGCAAACGGCTTACAAGTGAAGGACGGAAGCTTTTCGGGAGATTTGTTTGCGAAACACATACTGATGAGCGACAAGGAAATAAGCGTTGTTTCCGATGACGGGGGCGAGGTAACGCGCGTTCCGATAACCTGGCACATAGAATTTAGGTTTTATTCGGGAAGTGCCAGTGGCTACTATATTGCTTACGCGACTATTGAAGCTCCCGTATCCGTAGATATAACGGGATTGAAGTGCGGTATTTACTACAAAACATTCCAATATTATGACTACGGATCGGGAGAGGCAACAATTATTGCGGGCGAAACGCAATCTTCCGAAATAGAGTTTCCTTTCATGGCAGACTCGTATGATACAAAAAAGCGTGTTTGCACGGAATACGTTGACGTCTCCGAGAGCGGAATGGTGATCGCGATTAGCTCAAGCTTTGCTCCGAGCGAAAGCGATCACTATCCCCTCGGAACAGCGAACCGCAGGTGGGCGGATATCTATGCAATGACGGGCACGATCAACACGTCTGACGAGCGAGAAAAGAACTCGATTTCGGAAATTCCTCAAAAGTATTCCGATATGTTCTATAAGCTGAATCCTATTATCTATAAGTTTAACAACGGTACAAGTGATAGGTTTCACGTCGGTTTCAGCGCGCAAGAGGTTGAGAGTGCTATGTCCGAGTGCGGAATTGACAGTAAAGAGTTTGCAGGGCTGATAAAATCGCCAAAAGCGGACGGAGATTACATTTACGGATTACGCTATGACGAGTTTATTGCCCTTGCGGTATTGCAGATTCAAGAATTACACAAAAAGATCGCGGAATTGGAGGGGCGACTAAATGGATACTGAAAAAATATTGATGATGCTTCAGGAGACGGCTGACAAGGCGAACCGCAACGAGGGGAGAATCAAGAAGCTGGAACATGAGAACGAGGTCCTGCACCAACTTGCGACTTCGGTTGCGGTTATGGCTGAACAGATGAAGGGTGTCAATCAGAAGGTAACGACGATTGCCAACGAGGTAGAGGAAATCAAGGAAAAGCCCGGCAAGAGATACGATACCATTGTGACCGCTATTATTACGGGATTGGTGAGCGCGCTTATCGGTTTTGTGGTGGGCGGTTTATTTTAAGGAGGGATAATATGCGAATCAATACGTTAAGGCTTCGTGCAACGATCGGATGGCTTGGGATGCTCCTGCCGTGGATTGTTGCTTTTTTGGTTGGCTACATTCCGCAGTCCATATCCGCAACTTGGTATACAAACGCTTGCACGGTGTTTATGATCATTCTCGGGTCGGCTTCTTTTCTCTTAATCTCTTACAAGGGATATGAATTGATAGACGATATTCTCTTGACTTGCTCGGGAATAGCGGGGCTCGGGATCTGCATTTTCCCTTGCGCGATCACTACGGCGCATGAGGCGGTTGGCACGTTTATGATAGACAATCAGATAAGTAATATCCTGCATTGTGTTTTTGCGGTGATCTTCTTTGGCTTGTTAGCCTATAATTCTCTGTTTCTCTTTACCAAGGGCACGGGAGAGGTCACGCCGAAAAAGAGGGCGAGGAACATTATATTCCGAGTTTGCGGGATTGGTATGGTTGCCTCATTCGGCATTATCCTGATTCCGATTGCGTGCAATATGTGGATCACGGAAGCGGTGGCGTTGTTCTTCTTTGGCATTAGTTTTTTGACAAAGGCGAACATTTACCCGTGGTTGTTCTGTGATAAGAAGTAAATAAAAAATACATAGGGGGGAGCTTTTTCGGCTCTCCCCTTTTTTTATACCAATCTTGTACCATTCTTATACCAATTTGAAAGGATGATTAAAATGGCAATCAAAGCGTATTCAAAAGCGAAGGACGGAAACAAAAAGGTATCTACGAATTTCAAAGTTAAGGAGTTTGCTTGCACCGATGGGAGCGATCCTATCTTCATCGACTCGGAGCTTGTGACGATTTTACAGAAGATCCGCACGCATTTCGGCAAATCCGTGACCATCACGTCGGCTTACAGAACGCCTACAAAGAACAAAGCTTGTGGGGGTAGCACATATTCTCAACACTTATACGGACGAGCCGCAGACATTAAAATTTCGGGCGTGTCGCCGAAGAAGGTTGCCGCTTATGCGGAAACGCTTTTGAAGAACAAGGGCGGGATCGGGATCTATTCGACATTTACGCATATTGATGTGCGCTCCACTAAATCGCGGTGGAATGGGTAAAGGAAAAGAGGTAGGGACAAAATTGTCCTTACCTCTCTTTTTTTATCCTTCCTTAATCTCATCAAGCAATTCGCTGATAGTGTAGGCTTTGAGCATCAGAGAAAGTCGTTGCGCCTTGTCTGTTGAAGCATCGTGAAGCTCAATGGCTTCGTTCATTTCTGCCTCAAGGTAGGCTATGATTTGTTCGGCGGTTTTCATAGTATCAACTCCTTTCTTTGTACTAATTAGGTGTTGCGGAACGGACATAGGGAGTTAGTACAAACACGGGGCTAAAAAAAATTAACCCGTGTTATATCTTTGTTCCAATCGACTTCTATTGATTGGATAAAGCTTCTCCAAAAGGCGCGCTTATGGTCATCATCGAGCTTATTATAGATTGCTTCCCATCCGTCGTGCAGGACGGCTTCAATATGGGTAAGGTCTTTGACGGTGATCTCGCCGCGCTCGTTTTCGGCTGCTTCGAGTTTTTTCATAAGCTCGGCATAGTCGCGCTCATAGGTTTCGACCTTTCGGATTTTTCCCGTTTGCCAAGAGTAATTCAAACGGTCGATCTGCTCGTGAATTTCCTCGATATCGTATTCGGGGATCTTCACGGCTTTTCCATCTGCAACTTCGGCAGAGCGGATCTTCGCTTCCTCAAAATACTTTTCGATGTTCTCAAGCATCATCTTTTCAAAAGTATTCTCGCTGAACGATTTCGGATAGTCACAAGCTCCGTCTTTTCTATTCTTGCCGCAACGATAGCGTTTGTAGCGGTAGACATTGCCGTTCGGCTTTGTGTGCGTTTGGATATTTCCCTTCAGCAAGCATCCGCAAGCCGGGCACTTGATTAAGCCGCTGAAGATATAGGCTCTGTTTTCAGCGGTATTATCCTTGACATTACGTGTTAATATCTCTTGCAGTTTGTCAAAGTCCTCGGCGGTCAGATATGCTTCACAGTATTTCGGGTTATCCCTATAAGCTCCCTTCAGCATTGTATTGCTCAACAATCTTGTGATAGAGTCGTGAGAGATCGCGACGTTGTGAGTTGTTTTGGCATATACGATCGTTCCCTTTTTGCTTTGGTAGGTCATATAATGCTCGATCAGATCGTAAAGAATATCCTCGTCCTCGGGATCTCGGATAATCTTTTTACGGCGCGTTTTCTCGTCATCGACGATCTTAAAGCCGAAGGGCATACTACCCGATAGCGGTTGACCTGTTGTCACCTTATACTCGTTTACAAGGTCTACGCGCTCGCCCGCCATATCCGCCTCCATTTCGGCAATCGCCAACTTAGCATTTATTAAAAATCTACCGTTTGCCGTTGTAAGGTCGTATTTCTCCTCGGTTGTAGTCCATACAATCGGGGATATTCTTTTCATACATTCGTGATACTCTGCGACGGAACGGAAGAAACGGTCAAGCTTGATGAATATAATTCTCTCAAACTTTCTTTTCTCCGCGTCCTGGATCATACGTTGCAACTCCGGGCGTCTTTTGATAAGCTTCCTTGCGCTCACTCCCTCGTCAACGTACCATTCTACGATCTTCATATTGTGCAAGTCGGCATACTCTTGGAGTTTGTTTTTCTGCGCGTCCAATGACAGACCGTGTAGCTTTTGCTCGGTGGTCGATACGCGAACGTAAGCGGCGACAAGCTCAACCGAGAGCACGTTCCTCACTTGCCATTCTTCTTTTGACATTTGCCTCACTCCTTTTATTTTTTCTTTGTTGCGGTTATCCTTTTCGGCATCACCACCTTTGATTGCTTGGTCTTATTTGTTATCTTTTGAAAGGGCGGTCAGCACGCTCTTGACGGCTTGTCGATTTTCTGAATCAAGGTTAGAGAGTGTTTTTACCATTTCTAAAAGCTCCTGATCTCCAATCATTTTCATAACGACGGCAGACAATTCATCGTGCCTTTTTTTCTTTTCAATTTGTTCTTTGGTTTTTTCCTTATTTGGTTTTATGGATTCTTCCTTGGCTTCTTTCTCGGGCTCCGGCGCGGTAAACTGACGGGTATATTTTTTCTTTTTCTTAGGCTCTTTCTCTTGCTCCTCGGGCGGGATTGTCCTCAACATCCAATATGCTACTGTTGACCACAGAAACACCGCCGCGCCCGGTCCCGTTTCCCCTGCGTTAATGCGGATTATTTGAAAGATCAACCATACACACACGCCGTTTATAATAACGATTGCCCATATGGTTTTTGGGCTATATCCGCGGTCTGCTATAAATCCGATGATGCTAAAGATCAAGGGAACAATTAAGTAAGCTGTTGCGGTAATTAATATACTGATTATGAAATCCATTTTGGTTTCCTCTAATTCATTTCGTCATTCCGCTTATTACGGATTTATAGTAATTATGCAAGGCGAGAAGTTCGTCCTTGTGTTGAAGCTCCTTTTTTAGAAGCTCGACCTCGGTTGTGAGGGCGGCGTTCTTGGCTTTGAGCATTTCGTTCTCGGCAATGGTAAGGTCACGCTCTGCTTCGACTACATCAACGGTTTCCTTTATTTCGACGAGCTCGGTGGTAGCGACTATAACACCGGTATCGGCAAAGATATCTCCCAAGTCGTAACCGAGAGCCTTGACAATAAGGTCAAGTGTGTCTGCGTAGGGGTGGTCGCTCTCACCTGCAAAGATACGGTTGACGGTTCTCTCGGGCAATCTTGTCTTGTCCGCTATCTGCTTTGTGGACATCCCTGTCTTTTTCTTTAGTTCTTTTAAGTTATCTAACCACATATGTTGTCCTTTCTAAAATAAGTTTGTCCGTGGTGGGTGATAAAGTTGGGTATTAAATGGACGATGTTGGGTATTGATTTTACAAAGTTGCCGATGTAAAATAATGACAGAAATTAAAAATTTCAAAAAATTCGACAAAACACGAATAACTCCGTGCTTATTCGACATATAATCACGATGGAAACATTTTCACCTTTTCACAATGAATTGATTGATTGTATAATGTTTTCAGTAAATTACAAATGGGAACAAACATTCCCCCTGCTTGAAAGGAGCTTGCACCAATGAAAGAAAACAAACTGCTATCCTACATCTCTATGCTCACACCTGAACAAGTTGATAAGATTATTGACCATCTTCCAAAATTGTTTGAAGAAGTCTTATCGCAAGCTCCTGCTTATCCTCCGGCACAGAACGTGCAAAATCCATAAGCCTTTTCATATTTTCGGAAAGCTCATCGTCTTCGGCGGTGGGCTTTTCTTCTTTTTCTTCCTCTCCTAATAGATAGCCGACGGAAACGCCGAAATAAGCGGCAATCTTTTGAGCGGTTACAGCGGACACTCCCGATCTCCTACCCATCTTCAAATCTGTTAAGAGACCTTTGCTTATACCCACATCAGTACACATCTTCCCGCCTTTGATGCCCTTCTCCTCACATAATGTATTGATTCTTTCGTACAAATTACCCATTTGAGTACTCCTTTCTTTGTTGAAATGTACCAAACTTACTCAAATTAGTACTTTTGGTATTGACAAATACTCAAACGGGTACTATAATATACTCATGGCGGTACTCGTTTGAGTGATTATGATATTTGTTGGCACTTACATTATAGTACATATTCGAGTACTTGTCAATATGAATGAAGGAAAGGAGAACAAAATCGTGAATTTATCCAAATTTTCGGACTTTGGACTATCCGTAAAGGTGAAACTTCTACAAATTGGCAAGGATCAGAAATGGCTTGAGGAAGCCGTTTCCGAGAAAACGGGTCTTTATGTAGATAACGGCTACCTTTATAAGATATTCACAGGTCAGCGAAACGCGCCGAAGATCGTCGAAGCAATTCGGGAAATTTTGAGCATCGAGGGTTAAGGCTATGAAAGAACCGAAAGGCAAGGATTTACTTGCAACGCTAATCAAGCTCTTGGAAGACCAGGAGGGCGTTAAGATCACTTATGTAATTGAAGAAAAGGAGAGACACAATGTTTAGGAGAATCAAAGAATGGTGGATATGGATGTTCTCACGGAGAGTTGGAGAAGCCATTAACCGCGGCGCTTCCTACGAGGAGGTTTACAACATCGTACAGGAGGAGCTGGAGAAATGAAATACGTTACGGTATCCCGTATTTGGGTGATAGACGAGATCAGAAATGGCAAGACGATTTATATGCTTGACAGAAAGACGTTTACGGTATCCAAGGTAAACAGCGCGCCCGTTCAGGACGTGATCCGCGTTACCGAGACCGATGAAAAAGACAGATACGAATTTTGGTATGAAGAAATGGAAGAAAACGAGGTAAATGAAGATGAAACTGTATGAGATTGCGAATGATTATCTTGCCTTATTGCAGGCTATTGACGAGGGATTGATCCCCGAGGAAGCGATTGCGGACACTCTTGAAGCCATTGAGGGCGAGATCGAGTATAAAGCCGACAATCTTGCGTGTGTATTGAAAACTCTTGAAGCGGAAGCGGCTGCTATTAAGGCAGAGGAAAAGAACCTTGCGGAGCGCCGGAAGCAGAAGGAGAATGCGGGTGAGCGCATCAAAAGCTATCTTTCCGACGTATTGCAGAGGCTCAACATAGGAAAGCTTGAGACCGCGAGAAACAAGATCACATTCCGCAAGAGCGAGAGCGTGGTTGTTGACGATACCTTTATCAAGTGGGCGCAGGATCACCGGGCAGACCTTCTCAAATTCTCCGAGCCGACGGCAGACAAGACGGCTATCAAGGCGGCGCTTAAAGAGGGTGCGGAGATAGAGGGCGCTTATATCGAGAGTAAACAGAACATTCAGATAAAATAACAATATCAAAAAATAAAAATAGGAGTAATAACTATGTGTAAAGAAAATATGAATTTGTATCAGCAGTTCAGAGAATGCCCCCAAGAGGCACAGAAGCCTATTTCGGCAGGACGATTGAAGGGAAAGACCGACATTAACCCTATGTGGCGTATCAAGCGTCTTACAGAGGTTTTTGGCCCGTGTGGAATTGGGTGGGTGTGCCCTATCGTCGAAAAGTGGATTGAAGACTCTCCCGACACAAAAGAAAAGATAGCAAACGTCCGCGTTCAGTTGCGTTACAAATACAACGGAGAATGGAGCGAGCCTATTGACGGCATTGGTGGATCAACGTTTGTTGTGGCTGAAAGAAACGGACTATACGCAGACGATGATTGCTTCAAAAAGGCTTATACCGATGCAATCTCGGTAGCTTGTAAATCCCTTGGAATTGCCGCAGATATCTATTACGCAAAAGACCCCGACACGAAATACTCAAGCGGCGACGACCCCGACACGAAATACCCAAAGCAGGAAGTGAAACCGAAAGCTCCCGAGGTTATTACATACGAAAAAGCTTTACAGCTTGTACTGACCGAGGGCATTTATTCAGGTTGGGAGCTGAAAGAGGTTTACAAGAAGGATCGGGATTATATCAATTCCGTTGCTAATGACGAGAACACTCCCGATTGGCTCAAGCAGGCTATCGCGGTGATAAATGCCGAGATCCGAAAGGCGAATGCGAAATGAGGGTGCAGGGCAAAATCATCGACGTTGTAAACGATAAGATCACGATTCAAGTGTGCGCTGATGCGCAAACGTGGGTATGGGATCACAATGCGCGAAAGGTTGAGGTGCGCATAGATGACGGGCGCAGGATCACAAACGATCAGCGCAAGAAAATCTATGCCACCATGCGCGATATAGCCGATTGGATGGGAGATATGCCCGACTTCGTGAAAGCGTTCTTTAAGTTCACTTTTTGCGGAGACGGAGAGCATGAGGATTTTTCCCTTTCCGACGTGGACAGAGAGACCGCAAGCGAGTTTTTGACCTATCTTATCGACTTTTGCATACAAAACAACGTTCCCTGCTCTGATCCTTTGTGGGATAGGTGCGAGGACGTGGAGCGGTATATATACGCTTGCGTTATGACGAGGACGTGCTGTATCACCGGGAAGAAAAACGCCCATATACACCACGTTGACCGCGTGGGAATGGGGCGCAACCGAAACACGATGATTCAAGTCGGATTGAGAGTTATTCCGCTTGCGCCCGATCTGCACACGATGGTTCACTATTCGGGCGGTGAGGATGAATTTTACCGACAGCACCACGTTACGCCTATCGCATTAACCGAAAAGATGTGTGAGCATTTAAGGCTCGGAAAGGTAGAGGTATCGTGATGTTTGATTTTAAATTCACGTGCGATAACGGCGCGATATGCTTTGTCCGGGCGAACAAGAGAAGCACGGCAATCAAGCTCTTTTGCGAAGCGGAAGGATGCCCAATGGAGTGGGTGGAAAAGCATTGCGTAGTGCGTAAGGTCTTTGCGAAGAAGAAAAAGAGCGCAGAGGAGCTGTTAGAAGAATATTACGAAAGAGAGGGAGAGACGGAAAATGAAAGCGAGGATACCGAAGGATTTTCAAGCATTGAACGATCGGCAAAAGAAGAAGATAGCTGACTACGCGACCGAAATCGCCATTGAAACGGCGCGTAAAGAGGAGGAGCGTAACTGTCGGATCATTCTTGATTTGTATATGAAATTCACAATTTTAATTTTGCACGAAGCATTCGGATTCGGGGAGAAGCGGTTGCGGATGTTCCTGGGCAACCATCGGAGAGAGTTTAGACGGCAATTTAAGCTCGTTGCCAAAGGTGAACAGATTGAATATCTCGACAAGCGGATGGCGGAGATCTTCCGCAAAGACGGATTCCCGCAGGACTTTGTTGACGAGCTGATCGGCAAGGTGGAGGTAGTTGAGGAATGAAGCTTACACAATGCGAGCGAATCTTAAGGCATTTACAGGACTTCGGCTCGATTTCCTCGCTTGAAGCTATGCAGGAATACGGAATTATGCGCTTGGCTTCAAGGATAAACGATCTCAAGAGATCGGGTCACAAAATTATAAGTATTACGGAAACATCAAAAAACAGATATGGCGAAGCTACGCATTACAGCGTTTATATGCTCGCGGAAAGGAATTAATTATGGCAAATTTCAATTTTAACAAGGTTATTCTCGGCGGTAGACTTACGGCAGATATTGAGCTGAAACAGACACAAAGCGGTCTGTCGGTTTGCTCCTTCTCTCTTGCGGTAAACCGCAGAACGGGCAAGGATCGGGAGCAGAAGACCGATTTCATCGAGTGCACAGCTTGGAGACAGACGGCAGAATTTCTCTCAAGATATTTCAAGAAGGGCTCTTCCCTTTGCATTGTCGGCACGCTTCAAAAGAATGATTGGACCGACAAGGACGGAAACAAGCGTTACAGAGTTGACGTGATCGTGGACGAGGCTATGTTTGTGGATTCCAAGAACGATGCGCAGGTATCGGGAGCGGCAGACGGTGGCAATTATATCCCCGAGGCATACACCGCGCCCGTAGTGCCTAATTTTGAGGAGCTGGACACGGATGCAGACTTGCCTTTCTAAAAGCAAATACGGAAGCAAGAAGATCACGCGAGACGGCATTACCTTTGACTCGCAAAAAGAATACAGAAGATTCTGTGAATTGTCCCTGCTTCAAAAGGCGGGGACGATCACGGATCTGAAAAGGCAAGTCGAATTTGAGTTAATCCCGGCACAACGTGAGCCCGATACCGTGGGCGTTCGCGGCGGTATCAAAAAGGGCAAGGTCATTGAGCATAAGTGCAGCTATGTTGCCGATTTTGTCTACAAGGAGAATGGGAAGCTCGTTGTCGAGGATGTCAAGGGCTATAAAAAAGGCACAGCTTATAACCTTTTTTCGATTAAACGCAAATTAATGCTATTAAACTACGGAATACGTATTAAAGAAACATAGGAGTATTTATGAAAGACTTAACTTATCTTGAATCTCACAGATTGAGAGATTATGAGAGACAGATGTACGGAGTGAACGGAGACAAGGGTAACGGCGTATTCAAGGTTTACGTTGGCGGTCGCTCGTTCCATATCATCGCAAGTGACGGCGGTGGTTGGGATCATGTCTCGGTCACCTTGAAGAATCAGAAGCGTTGCCCCACTTGGGACGAGATGTGCGCGATTAAGGATATGTTCTTCCGTGAGGACGAGGTGGTTATTCAATACCATCCTGCCAAGAGCGAATACGTGAACGATCATCCGTATTGCTTGCATTTGTGGAGACCGCAGAAAGAGACGGTGCCTACACCGCCGATCTTGTATGTGTGAGGAGGGCAGACAATGAGCAAAGAGAAACAGATTGAGAAACAAGACATAATTGCTAAATTGGCAAAAGATCTCGCAGATGCTTGGATTGTTGATTTTGAAGGTAATCCTCACGATTTAAGTGAAATATTAATGTTCTCTGATATAGCAAATATAGCCGAACAGCTCGTTGAGCGGAGCTACCGCAAGCAGAGCGGTTGGATCAGCGTTGAGGAGAGGTTGCCTGAAACAGAGGGGGATTATCTTGTATGGAACAAAGAAAAAAAGAGAATTGAAATTAGGTTTTTCTATCGGTTGCCACCACATTATCCCGTTGAAAGCCATCCTGAAATCCGTGAGTATTTTGGGAATTTTGCAGATTACAAGATAATCACCCATTGGATGCCCCTTCCCGAAGCTCCGAAAGGCGGTGCGGAATGATAAATAAATGCAAGCAGAATATCAAGCACAAGCCTTTTGAGTGGGCAGATGTAACATTGATTATTCAATTTGATTTTTGCCCTAATTGCGAATACTTTGAAAGTTGCTATGACCTTGACGAGGTAGCGCAAGAATACGATGGAAAACCTATAACAGTTAGAGGTGCAAGCAGATATATTTCTGCGGATTGCGGAAAAGATTTGAAAGGCGGTGCGGAATGAACGGCTTTACAGTAATCGACAATAAAACAGGCAAATATCCCAATTGCGAGAAAATCGCATTGACAGAAGAATGGGCAAAACACCTTATATATTGTGATATAGACTCTTTTGCAATTACAGAAGATGGGGATTTGATTCTGTTTGATGATTGCGGAAATTGTGCTTTTTGCCCTGCTGATAGGTTTACCGTTGTGTTTGAGAAAGGCGGTGAGAAGTAATGAGATGTGAAAAATGCAATGCATTGATAATGAGCGTAAAAACAAGTAGGTTTTCGTATGACGGAAGCGATTTCGATACTGTCCTCAAAATCGAGGAAGATGAGCATTATAACGCAGTAATAATGGAAACCGATAGAGATTGGACAGGATACGAGTTGAGCGAAAGAGAAATGCAAGAGAGACTTCTCTGCCCATATTGCAAGCAGTTTCCTTTTGCCAATGACGAAATACAGATATATGATGTGGTGCGTATCGTATGTTTTAAGAGAGACCAAACCGAGAAAGGAGAATGATATGGCACGATACATTGATGCAAATGAATTTCAAAAAAGACTTGAAGAAGTCATAAAAGAACCCGACTATCAGCACGAAGGTGAGGATTGGAGAATTGGTGTGTGTTTAGGAGGAACGCTTCTTGATAAAATGCCCACCGCCGATGTAGATCCGAGGAGCGAGGTTGCGAGGGAGATCCTCTCGGATTTAAAGAAGCAGATAGACGATAAGGCTATTTATCCAGGAGCGAGAGACGCTTACTCTTTTATAAATATCAAAGTGTTTGATGCGGTGCTTAATAACATCTTGATTAAATACACGGAGGGCAAGAAATGAAATACTGCCCCGATTGCAAGCACTTTATTTATTGCGATCCCTACAAGATGATGGATTACAAAATAGCGAATATCGTATGCGAAGAGTTTGAGGAAAGGAAGGTCGAAAATGGCAGAACGTCGAATGTTCACAATGAAAATTGTCGATAGTGATGCTTTTCTTGATATGCCTATGTCAACGCAAGCCTTGTATTTTCACTTGAATATGCGAGCGGACGATGATGGATTCGTTAACAATCCGAAGAAGATACAGAGGATGATCGGCGCGAGTGAGGACGATTTGAAGCTCCTTCTTGCAAAGCGGTTTATCCTTGGATTTGAGAACGGGGTTATCGTTATCAAGCATTGGAGAATGCACAATCTCTTGCGGAAAGACCGATATAATCCTACACAGTACATCGATGAATTTAACTCTTTGATGCTAAACAAGAACGGTTCCTACACGGAAAAACAAGCAGAAAATAAGTGTGGCAACCA
>JBGVLA010000200.1:0-2499 GCA_045124015.1 Eubacteriales bacterium
GAGGCAGCATTGGTTGTACGCGCCCGAGCAGGACTTCGGTCCACTGCTTACGCTCGTGCTGACCTTTGTGTATCTCTTGGGCGGTCCCGACTTGATCTCGCCAAACAATCCCACGCCGAAGTATCAGCCGATCACGCCCGAAATGCGAGAAGCAACCCGCAAATGCGAAATGTATTCGCGCCAAGCGGTGCTGATGGGGCAAGAGGACATCAACACCAAGGAGGATGCTGATGCGTTTTTGGAGCGAACCGAACGCGACCTGATGGCACTTGAGCGAAAAAGAAAGGACCTTTACAACAGCATTCGCCGCTGCAACGATCCCGAAGTGAAAGCCGAGGTGCAGACCGCCATTCACGCTCTGACGGCAGAAATGAAGCCCCTGCGGCGACAGAGCTCCGATATCAAGAACGTTCTTGAACGATCGGGTGTGATGCGTGAAATGGTAGAAGCCGAGGAAAAGATGCGCCGCGAGAAGCTTGAGCGTGAGTATTTTCTCTATCCAAAAGAAAAAGCAGAACTCAAAAACACAATGCCGAAATCGTCCGAGCCGCAGGCAAAAGCCCCCGCGCGCAAGGATGACCGCGCGAGATAATTATTAAGGAGAGTGATAGTATGGTAGAAAAAAGAGGTTATGTTCCAAGTGATCTTGAAGAAATGGGATTTGATGTAAATCAGTATCCCTTTCCCTCCGAAGCCGGAGAAACCACCGCCACATTGGTTATGAGAAAATGGGGCAAAAGATGTAATTTGATTTGCTACTTTGATACCGACGACGGGCAGAAGCTCAAGCTGATTGCTTATCGCGATGATAGAAAGGGTGGCAAATATACGACTCGAGAAAATGACATTTGTATGTCACGTCAGCCGCTTGGCTCGAGATGGAAAATCAAGTACACAATTACCGCAAGAGGCAATACCTCTTGGCTGAGCGCTGAGCAGATCTAAACTTATGTGCCTCCGGCACATAGGTTGAACTTCCGCGCCAGCGGATGGGAAGTTGGCAACTTCTCCTCCGCTGGTGGAGAGGTTTCGTCTTTAACTTGTGCACCGACGGTGCAGAAGTGAAAATGATGCTCCACCGGAGCACAATTTATTCGTCTCCGTCGGAGACACATTTCTTCGTGCCATGATGGCACGAGGCTGAATAAGAAAATAACTTCGTCCCCACGTGAGACGAAGTGAAAATATATCTATAAAAAAGGCGAGAACCCGACCGCCGAAGCGAGCGAGTTCTCTTTGAATAAATTATTTCTTGCCGCTATCGCGACTATTCTTATACGCATCATTGTTGGGATTACATTGATTTGCGTGATTGTCGCGATTAGCTTGGTATGCAGAATTGTTGGGGTTGTTCTGATTGGCATAGTTATTTAGCTGTGCCTGAGTGTGTGTATGTCCCGAAACTCCGTGTCCTTTTCCCATAACATTTCCTCCTTTCAAATCTGGTCATAGACCCGATTAACCGCCTCTACATAAACCGTAAAAGAAGGATGGTTATTGTCTTGAATAGAGAGATAATGATTTTTTAATTTCTTGTATACTTCTCTTACATCAGACCAATATCCGAGTTTTTTCAGCTTGTCAGCTTTCTTTCTCACATCTTTGGATGATGGAACTTCGCACCAAACATAACGGCGGAAGTATCTTTTGTCGTGTATTAAACGGCAGTAATCGCCACGCTCATTCTTTGCTATAATTGCAACATCAAACTTGAACTTTACGTTAGGTGTGTTTTCCAAATAGAGAAATGATGTTATCACGGCGGTAGAATCGTGTCCGTCGGAGAACAATGTTTTGCCCACAATTTTGTTCAATGAGGTGAGAACAGTGTTTTTTAATTCAAACAAATCATCCCAATATTTGTTTGGCATACTGATAATCTGCAGATTGTAATCCAAATCAAATGGACCATTTCCGTCCCTCATAACCATATTTCTTGCACCACTTCCCACAAGAACAGGTTGTGTGATGATATCGTAATGGTCTTTTAAATAGTCTCTAAGGTCAACAAGGGTATTCGAGCAGAAACTACGATATGGTCTTACTTCCGATTCATAAACAAAATCATACATAACATTTTCCTCCTATTACCCCTAACCGACCATTTAACTGTGCACCGTTAAATCATTATATTATACTCTTATTTTTTACTTTGTCAATAGGTTTTCAAAAAAATTATTCGAACTCAAAAAGAAACATAGCGCGGAATCGCACATTTGACGGGAGAGAAGTTTTCTTGTATAATGGAGCCACTCCAATAAAGAAACGTCCGAAATATGTGCAGAATGCAGAAAGGAGTTATTTATGATTGCAGGACACCTGCGAGAAAAAGACGGACATTATTACTGTGTACTCAGTTACGTCGACTACACAGGCGAACGAAAACAAATATGGAAATCCACGGGACTTCCCGTGAAAGGAAACAAGAAGCGCGCTGAGGAAATGCTATCGCATCTTCGCAAAAGCTTTGTTGTGCCGAAAGCACCCGCCGACTATTTT
>JBGVLA010000201.1:0-3858 GCA_045124015.1 Eubacteriales bacterium
CCGGCACATCCTCGTTACGAGCATACTTATGAATGTTTCCGATATGGTGAATCGCTCCTCCAATGGCATCGATAAGAGCCGTGCAACCGCGAACAGTATAGTCCTTGTCGGTCATCTTTGGTATGTCCCCAAGCTTTACGCGGTCGTGCAAAACCTCGCTTTCGTCATCGAAGAGCACGGTGGAAACGTAGCAACCGCCGTCCTGCTTCTTCTGCTTTTCAATCATCGAGTTGAAGCCGCCGATGGTATCGCTCTCGAGGCCTGCCATAGATCCGCTTCTGTCCAAAATAAATACGAGTTCAGTAATGTTGTTTTTCATAATAGAAAACCTCCCTTTGTGTTGTTGTGCCTTAATTATAGCACTCACAAAGAGAGGTTTGGTCGCATGGTAAGCGACAAATAGTTTACTATTTATTCAGCAATCAATTTTTCACCAAAGCCATCAAGAACTTCTTTTGAATCGCGACCTGATATAGGTTTTCCCATTGCTGCTTCTATAGCGTCCAACAATTTGATTGCACGATAAATGATATGCTTATCGAAGTTGTCGCCACGGCAATATTGAATCGAAATCCAATGACTATCAATATATCCGTCAAGCACATCGGAAGCCACCTTGCCGTTATCTTCAATTTTAGTAAGATACTTGCTCGGAGCAACACCGCCTATTTCTCTATTTGTGCTATATGAAATGGGGGTTTTGTTCACAACAGAATTCCACTTGCTCTTCGGATAGTTATTCTTTTCGCAGTAGTCTTTGGGGAAGATATGGTGAATGTCGATACTCTCTGCTTTGTAGACTGTAAAATCCATTTCACGACCACTAATAAAATCTTTACAATGATTTTTAAGTACCAGCGCCATAATTCCTTTATACGCCGCACTTTGGCGAGATTGTAACGACAATAATCTCGTAGGATTAAAATATGCTTCTTGAACAGTCTTTGGAATTTTATTGTTATCTGCAATCCAATCCATTACACCCACAACGTCATTTACATAGCGTGTTTCATTTGCTCCACCATACATTTCGCCAAAAACGCCACACCAATACCACTTCTTAATTTTGTCTTTGATGTTGGTAATGGCAATCTTTTTTTCCTCGATAAGCAATGTGCACAATACCGCCATTGGAATAAATTGAGTTGTATATGGTAAATCTCTGCTCAAAAAAATCCTTTCTTCTTGCAGAATCCTTTCGGCTTCCAAGAAGCCTTCTGTGAGCGAGTCCTTATATTTTTTGTAATCAGCAAGAGAAAGGTTCAAAACATCCTTTTTCTTGCAACTTACAGTACCTTTTTTCTTGTACGTGGAGAGTAGTGTACAAGCTGTCAGAAAGTCTGTAGCATCTACAACTGTGAGTAAGTCTTTGTTAAAATACTGTTCCTTGCGATCTTCCCAATCCTTGCGGAGTTCGAAATCGTCCATTGCAAAAATTGCAGTGACGAGTTCGAATACGGTAAGAGAAACGCCTCCAGTATTAACATTTTCAAACACCTGACAAACAGCTTCTTTGGGAGTTTCCTTACCAAGAAGAATTACGGGGATTTTATACTGTATCGTAGGAATTACAAGCATCGTATTAAACTTCGTAAATTCTTGGATAATGGAAGCATCGTAATTGTAAAAAGCGTAATAATTATTTTGCCAGTCTTGAATTTTCGCATAATCCAAAATGATATTCAGCGGGAACAGTTTGTTTTCGAATTCCTTTTTACGCGTAGAAACATTCAATTCTTCGACGCGTCCGAAATTCGAAGTAACAATACGATTTTCGGGAACAGAAACGATTGCCTCCAGTCTATCTACATCAGAAGAAATAGCTTTTTCAATGTCTATGTAGTAAAATCTCTTGATTTTTTGTCCCTTGTCAGTAACAGTATCTACTGCTTTCTCGCTATATAGTGACGAGTACATAGACGTTAATCTCTGTTGTCCATCAAGAATAAGCTCAGAAGGAATTGCATTTTTAGCAGGAGCTCCTTCAATTACCCTATATTTGAAACGGATATTTTCATTTCCATATTCTAAAAACATTGCCGCACCAATAGGAAAATTACATGTAATGCTGGCGATCAAAGCCCGAATACGATTATCGTCCCAAACCCAACCTCTCTGAAAATCCGGCAATTGTGCTTTTCCTGTATGAACATCTTTCATCAGTTCGCTAATCGGTCTATCATTTGTTTGCATATCCATAGCCTCCTAATTTGACTAAACATTCGTTTTTTCTTTCCAATCGCCTTCCTTAAAGCCAACAAGGACAAAGCTATCACCGATAAGCAACGGGCGTTTAACGAGCATACCGTCGCTTGAGAGAAGGCTCAACATTTCGTTCTCGGACATAATTGGAAGTTTGTTTTTGAGATCAAGAGATTTATACAAGAGTCCGCTTGTATTAAAGAACTTTTTGAGAGGCAAACCGCTTTTCTTGTGCCAATCTGTTAATTCATCGAGTGTGGGATTATCGAGCTTAATATCTCTAAATTCATATTCGATTTGGTTATCATCGAGCCACTTTCTTGCCTTTTGACAAGTGGTGCACTTGGGGTAGCATATAAATTCAACCATTGTTTCACGCTCCTAACAAGCTCTGATCAAACGCGAATAGAGCCTCATTGATTTCAAAAATGTTGTAATTGCCTTTGCTAATAAAGTATTCGATGATAATATCGAACTTATTGCTGTGAGATAGCGCGAACCCTGCTTTACGAAGCATATCTTCGGTTTCAGCCAAGGAAAGCTCCAAGGAAATCGCAAACGCAAGCGCGGTAGGCTTGCTCGGCTTGTAATTGACGTCGCTACGGATTTTTGAGAACAGCTTTCGGTCAATGTTCGCCTTTTTGTAGCACTCAGCGTCGGTCATGCCTTTTTCGTCAATCTTGCGCAAAAGCATCTGCGAAAAGCTCTCGTCGATCTGCCGGAGCTTCGCATCAAGGTCATCTTCCGCAAGCATAGCCTTGCAATCGCACATTTCAAGGAAATCATCATCTGACTTCTTTCGTCTTTTGCGCGGAGCCATCGGCGGCAACGCATTCATACGAATACGCTCACGGCTGTAATCGGTATGCTCGTCCACATAATTATCGTCAATGTATTCGGCAATATCCGAGAACAGCTTCTCGCTGATCTTGTATGCCGCCTTGTCGAATATGACGATATAGACCGTCATTTCGTTTTCAAGAAGGAAGTCACTGATAACGTCGATAGCAACCTTCAGGGCTTGATCTTTAGGGTATCCGTACACACCCGAAGATATAAGAGGAAACGCCACGGTTTCGCAATTATTCTCCTTGGCAAGAGCCAACGACTCGCGATAGCAGGATTCAAGCAATGCTTTTTCTCCGTGCTTTCCGTCCTCGTAGATCGGACCGACGGTATGTATCACATACTTGGCAGGCAGATTATATCCGCCCGTGATCTTCGCCTTGCCCGTTTTGCAACCGCCAAGCGTTCTGCACTCGGCAAGCAATCCCGAACCTGCGGCGCGGTGAATCGCACCGTCAACACCTCCACCGCCGAGCAACGACTCATTGGCTGCATTGACAATGGCATCCACCTTCATTTTTGTTATATCGTTTCTTACTATTTCAAGCGGCATAGGTGCCTCCTTTCATTTGGGCTGTCTTGATTTTTTCTTGGGCGATTTCGTCGCCTCAAAGCTCACGTTCACAAGGAATTGCACCACATCGTCAGGCGCATCGGGGAGGAGCACAGAGATCCAATGAAGCTTGTTCATATGGTACGCTGGGTAGACCCCATCAGCTGCGCCGAATGAGCCGAACATTTCGGTCGGTAGTTTGAGATTAACAACGTCGATCACCTCGTCGCTGTCAAAGCCAAACTTGCGCCGGGACA
>JBGVLA010000202.1:0-2278 GCA_045124015.1 Eubacteriales bacterium
TTATTTTCTCACTTTCTGTTTTTAGATAAATTTTTACTGACCGAAAAGGGATTAACCCTTGTAGTTGAACATACCTTCGATCTTGGTTTCGAGGGTAGGAAGAATGACGTCATCGAAAAGGGCGTACATACCGCCGAGGATGACGGCACCGACGACTACACCGATGATGATCTTCACACCCGTGTCAACGTAGCCTTCTGCGGTGGTATTCTCGATAACGGATTTTGCTTTGATAGCAATAGAGCGAGCTTTGTCGCTGATCTTATTTGCGGTTTTCTTGATAAAGTTCATGTTAATTTCTCACTTTCTGTTTTTAAGTAAATTTTGATTTTGTTTTGGATAACGGTTGAATTGAGCGTTTCAATCTGCTACACACATAGGCATCACTTCCTTCTTTCATGGTTCAGGCACAAAAAAAGAAAGATAAATATATATAAATAACATATATCTATCTTTCTGTTAGTACTGTTAGTATTTTAGGGATAGGGTGTGGGAAAGGGATTTTTTAACGAGCGTCCCGTTCTTCCCTCACTCGTTTGCGGTAAAATTCCAAGGCTTTGATGATTACATCTTCGATCTCTTTCGGCGGTGTGCCTCTGATGAAGTATCGGTCAAGGCGTTCCATCGGAATCTTTACGTTCATTTTCTGATTGCCTTTTTCCTCGGTCATGATCTTGAAGATCGCGTCCATATCAAGCTCACAGTTCTTGCTGAGGTCTTTCATTCGCATGGCTTGTGCCAAGGAAGGCGTTGCTTCTTCACTCTCGATGGTTTCCAAGAGGTCTTGCTGTTCTTCCTCCGTCAGATAGGACAGCTCAACGGCGGGACGAAAACCGATTTTGCCCTCGTCAACGAGGTCAAGAAGCTTCGGTGTAAGCTCATTCAGACGAATATACCGATGAATTTGTCTTGCACTTTCATCAGCAGACATCGCTACTTCGTCTACACTTAGCAACTTCTCGCCCAATGGGCGAGAAGTTAAATCTGTTCTTTTTCCTTGCCTTCTCATCGCATCCATCTTCATCTTATACGCCTTCGCCTTCTCGCTGGGAAGAATATGCTCTCGATGCAGATTGGAATCGACCATGGCGATAATCGCATCATCACGGGAAAGCTCACGCACGATGATAGGAATAAGCTCCAAGCCAAGCTTTTCACACGCGAATTTTCGTCTGTGTCCCGAAATGAGTTCATAGCGTCCGTCCTCTTTTCGCCTTGCAATAACGGGATTCATCACGCCGTTCATCTCGATGCTGTGGACAAGATCAGCCATACTCTCATCGTCATGGACACGAAACGGGTGGTCGGGAAAGTCATCCACGTATTTCAGCGGAACAACGCGCACCTTTTCACGTTTGACTTCTTCAAAATTCTCACTCACGGCGTTTTACCCTCCTTTTCTTTTTCACTCGCTCTCTGTCGCACTCGGCAATCGGAACAACATCGCTGCCATAGATATAGATGGCAATCGCATAGCAGATGAGGCGGAACGGTTCAAATTCGATCACTTCATCGTTGGAAAGATCGGAAATGCTTGCGTGAGAACAGCCGTATTCAAAGTCGCAAGCGGCGCTAAAATAGATATACTCGTCGATGGTAAGACCGTCCAAGTACACCTCCGCATATCTCACACCGTCATGACTTAACGCTTCTCTCACACGTTTCCAAAGATCTTCACTCGCGGATAACAAAAAAAGCTGTGCGATAAAAGAAGATTCATATCTCCTTGTTAAAGCACAGCCTTCATAGAAACGCATACGATGTTTGGAATCGAGAAAACAAGAGTGCATTTCCCTCGCTCGTTCCGTTGCCAGACGCAGACGGAAGTGAAAAATGGAATCTCCGATATTCGAAAAGCAATCGCCCAGCACCTCGGAGAACGTACAAGATCGCGCCTTTACACGATCACGCATACAGCAGCAACGCTTCAAAGCACATTTGCCCTGATAGCAGTACGCGCAGTTCCGGCATCGGCACACATGATATTTGTACGGAAAGCTTTTGGATTCGCAAGTTTTTTCCTCTGCCGCGCGAATCAGATCGGCAAAGGAAAGTTCATCTTTTGGGGATTCGATATACATGATACCCTCCTATAATTAAATTTTGGCAACAAAAAAAGCCGACCTCATTTCCACCAAAATAGTGGTCATAAAGTCGGCTTGATTTTTGCCTATGTAATTATTCTTCCAGCAAATCCAGAAAACGAAGAAGCAATTCGTTCGTGGAATCGTGTTCGACATTATTCTCGATCTGCTTTCTGCGATATGCCGCAAGCGCG
>JBGVLA010000203.1:0-11686 GCA_045124015.1 Eubacteriales bacterium
GTAAGGCAACGGACTCTGACTCCGTCATTACCTAGGTTCGAATCCTAGTGCCGCAGCCAAAAACCTTCTCGGACGAAGTTCGGGAAGGTTTTTACTTTTTCACTCTTCACTTTTCACTAGATCCGTCCGAGAAGGTTTTTGGAAGGTAATAGTGAAGAGGTAAGGTAGCTTTTCGCTGAGGCGAAAAGCATTTTTTAGTATAAAGGTTGAAAAGGAAGAGGTTTTGTGATATAATTAAAAGACCAAGCAGAAAGGCGGTGGAATTATGATAGTAAAAAAAGAAGATTACGTTTTAGATATTGATATTGAACAAACCAAAAACTATTATACATCTCACTTGCTTTGTGATTGTCCTGCTTGCCGCAATTATTATGCGCAGGTTAAAAACAAATTTCATTTGCTGGATGAGTTTTTACTTGAATTTGGTGCTGATATTGAGCGTCCAGATGAACTTAGTTACATTGAATTGGATAACGAAATTCAGTACCGTTGGGCAGCATATACGGTATGCGGAAAAATACTTGAATTTGACAAATATGAAATTGATTTGTTTGAAGATAGCGGTGTTGTTAGCGTCGTGTTCAACAATTCTTATATTCCCAACGAGCAACAAACAGACTATTTTGTTGTAATGGTTTACAATATCCGCTTGCCGTGGGTGTTAAATGAGCCTTTTCCCACATCCGTTCCTTTCAAAAACAACTTTTTTTATAAAATCAAGCAGTTATTTACAAAAAAATACCCCGCATCTTTTTCGTAGCCCTCTGACAGAAAAAAGCACTTGCATAAGCAAGGCTTTTTTCAATGAAGCGCACCTGCGGTGCATGAAAAATGAAGCAGGGCTTCGCCCTATGAAGCAAGCCTTCGGCTCATGGAAGAATTGCTGAGCTTTATATGTGAAATATTCGCCTTACAGCGCTTGAATAAAAATATTTTCAAAATTATGAAAAAACTTTCAAAAACCTATTGACAAATCCATTCGAATCTGATATGATAGTAACGTTCCCGAGCGAGTTTGACCATCGATTCGGTGATCTAAACTTACTCGGTTTATATAGATTTTGCGGCATCGCCAAGCGGTAAGGCAACGGACTCTGACTCCGTCATTACCTAGGTTCGAATCCTAGTGCCGCAGCCAGAAAAACTCCAACTTGTTTACAAGTTGGAGTTTTTTCAGTTATATTCGCCTGCGGCGAGTTATATGCGCTTCGCGCGTTAAGAGTTCAAAGGCGAATATAATATCATTGCGGAACAAAAATATCACGCTGACGAAGTCAGTATATCATGAAACCCATATAGGTTCAAATCTCTATACCAAAAGCGCTCTCGGTTCGTGCATTCCGAGAGCGCTTATATTTATCTTGCTTTTTTATTTTTGCCGATCAAAAGGGAGAGAAGCATCACAGCAGGGAAAACGATACCGGCTAAAATACCGAGCTTCATATTACCGCTTGCGGCATCGGAAACGAAGCCGACGAGGGTGGGACCCGAGGAACAACCAAGATCGCCTGCAAGTGCGAGAAGTGCAAACATTGCCGTGCCGCCCGTTTTGAGCGAAATTGCGGCTTTGCTGAATGTGCCGGGCCACATGATGCCGACGGAAAGTCCGCAAATCGCACAGCCAATAAGACTCAGCATGGGGGAGGGAACAAGGCTGATGAGAAGATAAGAGGCAACGCAAAGCATCGTACTTGCCATCATAAATTTTTCAAGATCGAGCTTATCGCCGTATTTGCCGTAGATTGCGCGCGATGCACCCATGCAGATGGCAAATGCCATCGGACCTGCGAGGTCGCCGGCTGCTTTGCTGATGCCAAGCCCCTGCTCGGCGAAAGCGGATGCCCATTGGCTGACTGCCTGTTCGCTTGCGCCTGCACAAAGCATCATGACCATGAGAAGCCAAAAGATCTTATTTTTGAAAAGCTCGGGAAGCGTCATGCCTTTTTCATCTGCGGAAAGGAGCGGTGCGATCGGTGTTTTCAAAAAGATGATACCGTTTATGATCGGAATGATCGCCCAGATCGCCGCAAGAATGCGCCAGTTTTCGATGCCGAGAATCGCAAAGAAAAGTGTCGAGATGAGGACGACACCCACATGTCCCCAACAGTAAAAGGAGTGAAGCAAGCTCATGGCTTTTTCCTTATTATCTGTGGGACAGCTTTCCATGATCGGACTGATAAGCACCTCGATGATGCCGCCGCCGATGGCGTATACGATAACGGAAATGAGGATACCCGCGAACGGATCCATGATCTCCGGCATAAATGTCAGCATGAGAAGTCCTGCCGCTGAGAAGATCTGAGCAATGACGATGGATGTTCGATATCCGATCTTATCCACAAAAAGAGTGGAGAGCAGATCGACAGTGAGCTGAACGCCGAAATTGATCGTTACGAGGAGAGTGATCTGCGTCAGCGGAATTTGATAATCGTGCTGAAAGGTAATGAAGAGAAGAGGCACGAAATTATTGACGATAGCCTGCACAATGTATCCGACAAAACAGGCGAAAATTGTAGTTTTATAATTGGGTTTCATGAAAATATCTCCGCGGTTTTTTGAAATTTGAGCCATTATATCATAAACCGTCGGATTTGTAAAGTCATTTTTGAATATTTAGTCGGAAAATAAGTACAGGCAGGTTCGGTCATTCTACCGTTACGCTTTTGGCAAGATTTCTCGGTTTATCCACGTCAAGCCCCTTTGCCGTACTGATGTAATATCCCAAAAGCTGAAGCGGAATGACAGCAAGCGATGTTGCAAAACAGCATAGTGTTTCGGGGATATGAAAAAGAAAATCTGCGTCATCTGAAAGAGGAATGTTTTCTGCACAAATGGCAATGATCTCAGCTCCTCGGCTTTTGACCTCTCGCAGATTGCTGAGCGTTTTGGGTGCGAGCTTTTCTTGTGTGAGGATACCGATGACGGGGGTGTTTTCTTCGATCAAGCTGATCGTTCCGTGCTTGAGCTCCCCTGCGGCATAGGCTTCTGCATGGAGATAACTGATCTCTTTAATTTTCAGAGCACCCTCGAGCGCAGTGGCAAAATCGAGCCCTCTGCCGATCAAAAATAAATTTTCGTGGGATGTAAGGGATGCCGAAAGTATGCGTAAAGTGTCCTTTTTTTCTAAAATTTGCTCGATTTTTTGGGGCAAAGCAAGGAGCTCCGAGAGAAAAACCTGATACTTTGCATCACAAAACGTTCCTTTTGCGTGTCCCAGAGCGACCGCCAAAAGATAGCAAACGGCAAGCTGAGCGCTATAAGCCTTGGTCGTGGCAACTGCGATCTCGGGTCCTGCGAGGGTATAGAGAACGTGGTCGGCTTCTCTTGCGATGGAGGAGCCAACGACATTGACAATGGCGGCAGTGGGAAGTCCCTTGGCTTTTGCTTCGCGCAGTGCCGAAAGGCTATCGGCGGTTTCTCCCGATTGGCTGATGACGAGAACCAGTTCATTTTCTTCGAAAAGAGGGGTTCGATAGCGAAATTCCGAGGGGTATTCCACGCGGACGGGCACCTTGGCGATATCTTCGAAAGCATAGCTTGCCGCGATACCGACGTGATATGCCGAACCGCATCCGACGATATGGATCCTTCGTATTTTTTCAAGCTTTTCTTGCGTAAGATTTGCGGCGGAAAGATCGATCTCTCCGTTTTTTAGGAAAAAACGGAGTGTATCACGGAGTGCTTTCGGCTGTTCATGGATCTCCTTGAGCATAAAATGCGCGAACCCGTTTTTTTCTGCGGCATCGGTGTTCCACGTGATCTCTGTCGGCGTTTTTTCTTTGATGTTGCCGTCTTGATCAAAAAAGGTTGCTTTTCCGCATTGCACATGGGCGATCTCACCATTTTCCATGTAATAAACGCGGCGCGTGTAGGGAAGAATGGCAGGTACATCGGAGGCTACAAAGCCTTCTTGTTCGGTGATGCCGATGATGAGGGGGCTTTCTTTGCGAGCGGTATAAACATCGTTATCTCTGTCTGAGAAGAGAATGGCGAATGCATAGGAGCCTTCCATCTCCTTTATCGCAAACGAAATGGCTTTTATGGGGTCGTTCGTGCTTGCGTAGTGATACGCGATGAGATTTGCCGCCGCTTCCGTGTCCGTTTGAGAGGTGAAGGTATATCCCTTTTCCATGAGCATTTCCCGAAGCTTTCGTTCGTTTTCGATGATGCCGTTATGCACGAGGGAAACCATGCCGTCGGAGCTCCTGTGCGGATGGGCGTTTTCCTCTGAGGGCTTGCCGTGGGTCGCCCAACGCGTATGTCCGATGCCGACGGTGCTTTGGGGAAGTTTTGTTTTATTGATCTTTTCTGCGAGATTTTGCAAGCGTCCTGCTGCCTTTATGATGATGGTCCTTTGTTCGTTTTGCACGGCGATCCCTGCGGAATCGTATCCGCGATATTCGAGTTTTGAAAGTCCTTTGAGCAAAACATCCGTTGCGTTTCTTTTTCCTGCAAAACCTACGATTCCGCACATATGGATACCTCCGAAGATGAGATGTATAAAATAGAGCTGATATTAAAAAGTGGGTAAATGCTCGCCTATTGCCAGCTTTCGGTAGCGTCAAATACAGAAAAACGGCGAGGTCGATTTGGAGCAATTTTTCAGTATACAAAAAGCAGAATGGGAGCTCCATTCTGCTTTTTACATCTTTTATTTTACTTTGATGAGATACCCCTTTTCACGGAGGATCTTTTCAAATCTTGTTGCGTAATCCACGCAGATATCTCCGCGGTCGCCCTCGATGATCAGACGAAGGACGGATTCCGTGCCCGAAGCGCGGAGAAGGATTCTGCCGTTGTTGCCAAGGACCGCTTCGGTTTCGGCAACGAGTGCGCGTATTTCGGGGTCGTTTATCGAGGCGTCTCTGTCCGTAACGTAAAGGGTGCGCAGTGCCTGCGGATATTCGTCAAATTCCGCGAGAAGCTCGCTCATTTTCATCTTTCTGCGCTTCATGACCTCAGCGAGCTTGAGACAGGTGAGGATGCCGTCGCCCGTCGTGGCAAACTGCGAAAGAATGATATGTCCGGATTGCTCACCGCCGACGGAATAGCCGTTTTTCGACATACATTCGTAAACGTATTTGTCTCCGACCGCCGTAACGGCACATTCGATGCCGATCTTTTCAAGGCTTCTGAGGAGTCCGAAATTCGACATGATGGTGGCAACGACGGTGTTGTGGGGAAGCTCACCGTATTCCTTGAAATAGCGCGCGCAAATATACAGGATATGGTCTCCTGTGAGGATATTGCCCTTTTCGTCGACGCAAGCACAACGGTCTGCATCGCCATCAAAGGCAAAGCCAACGTCGAGCTTCTTTTCGAGAACGAAATTGCGCAGAGAGTCAACGTGGGTAGAGCCGCAGTTATCGTTGATGTTCATGCCGTTTGGTTCTGCATGAATGACATCGACCTTGGCACCGAGCGCTTCAAATACGATCTTTGCCATTTTCCATGCACTGCCGTTTGCACAGTCAAGACCGATCTTCATGCCGTCCATACGAACACCGAGGGAGATGAGTCTTTCCATATAGCGCTCGCGTCCTGCGGCGTAATCGATGACGTAGCCGATACGGTCGCGGTCAGCAAGGGGAAGCTCTTTGTATTCATCGCCGAAAGCGTAAACGCTTCCGTCGAGATAATCCTCGATCAGGTCAAGGACCTCTGTTTCCATCTTTTCACCATCGCGGTTGAGAAGCTTGATACCGTTATCATAATATGCGTTGTGGCTTGCAGAGATCATAACACCGCATTCGAACGCATCCTTTTTTGCGGAAAATGCAACGCAGGGCGTTGTGGCAACGTGGAGAAGGTGTGCTTCCGCGCCGGAAGCTGTGATACCGCCCACCAAGGAGTATTCGAGCATATAGCCCGAACGGCGCGTATCCTTACCGACGACGATGCGCGCAGGGGTAGCATCGCCCTTTCTCTTTTTGATCTCACCGTAATACCAGCCGAGGAAACGACCGATGCGAAACGCATGGTCTGCCGTCAGCTTGACATTGGCTTCTCCGCGGAAGCCGTCTGTTCCAAAATATCTGCCCATAACTAAAAAACTGTTCCTTTCTTACTGTCGGCGGATTCCCGCCTTTGCGAAATCATGGTTATCCCATTATATCGTTTTTGGGAACGACGATCCCGCCTGTTTTGCAAATACTGTTTGCAGGAATGACACCGCGAATGAACGACAGGGGATAGACTGTCGTATTTCTACCGATGACGGAGCCCGGGTTTAAGACGCTGTTGCATCCGACCTCGACGAAATCTCCGACCATGGAACCGACCTTTTTCTGTTCGGTTCGGATATCGCCGTTTTCCGCGTGGATCACGACGAGTGTTTTATCTGCCTTGACGTTAGAGGTAACGGCACCCGCTCCGAGATGAGAGCGATAACCGAGGATGCTGTCTCCGACATAATTGAAATGCGGAACTTGAACGGAGTCAAAGATGATCGCGTTTTTGATCTCCACGGAATTGCCGATGACACAGCCATCGCCGATGAGTGCCGAGCCGCGTATAAATGCGCAGTGGCGTACTTCCGTTTTGGCGCCGATGATGCACGGAGCACCGATGTGTGCGGTCTTCGCAATGACGGCGTCCTCGTGGATCCAGATATTGGGAGAGATCTCTTTATATTCCGGAGGAAGCTTTTTTCCGATCTCGCGGATCATATTGGGGATGCCGCGAAGTGCTTCCCAAGGATAGGTAAATTCCGATAAGTAATCTTGCGCCAGGGTATGTGTCAAATCGTAAAGTTCACGGATACGCATCTGCTTCATTCCTTTCGGTATTTGTGTTTTAATAAAGTTAGTATATCATAACACAAAGAATTTGTAAATAGTCTTTCACCTATAAATTATATGCAGGGAGGCAAAAATCAGTACATGAGAAACAGAAAACATCCGAATCTTTTTGATTCGGATGTAAGGCTTTATTCGATGATGATCTTTTTTGCGCGGAAATCACGGAGACGATTATCATAGCCTGTATTGTCCTTGCAAAGACGAAGGCTCTTGGTAACGGTTTTTCCTGCGTGGGTGGCTTCGATCTCATACTCCCCGTAAAAGCCCTTGAAATACAAGGCTTCATCGGCGGTTTCAGAGAGAGCGGTTCGCCATTCTTTGTTGATGAGCTCATCCATGATACGGTATACGGGCTTCTCGGAGCAGTCGTTTCGGAGAAGACCTGCGTGGTAGATATTTTCGCTTCCGAACGCGGTGTTATCCACGAGATTCCACCAAACGATGGAATCAACGTATTTTCTGCCGAACCAAAGCTTCATAAGGCGCTTTGTTAGCTCTGCTTGCAGATATTCGTCGTCGGGATCATGTCCGAAGGAGGGAATGGAGATCTCGGAAATGGAGATCGGGAGCTTGAAATCGCTATAGCAATCAAAGACATCGATGAGGCGCAGGGGATTGGTTACGTGGCGGAGCTGGCTGTATAGCTTTTCCTTATCTCCGTTGGCGTGGAATTGCATACCGATGCCTTCGATAGGAGCACCTTTTGCGAGATTTTCCTTGAGTGCCATATAGTAATAGCTTCGAAAACCGTTGTACTGCGTCTCGCCGAAGGTCTCAAACATACCTTCGTTCCAATACAGTGTGGCATGAGGAAAGTGCTTTTTGCAGATATCAAAGCTCCATTTTTCATGATCGCGCTCGTCTGTGATCTGCAGATCGCGGCTGCCGAAGCCCTTGTAAGCGTTTTTATAGATGCGGTACATCTCGTTGATGACATCCACGTCGTGAAATTCGGTGGGATAGCGCTCGGCAATGGTTTTTAAGCGCTTGTCGATTTTGATCTTGATCTCGCGGTTGTCCTCGGATAGCCAATCGGGCTGAAAGGAATTGTAGATGAGACAATGTCCCTTCATGCGAAGCGCGTTTTCTTTACAGAATTTGACGATGGTATCAACGGGTGGGCGTCTGTGAATATATGGGGAATCCTCCGCAAAGCGAGGCTTGCCTTCTTCCGGCTCAAGGCTATTCCAATAGAGCGGCACAACGGCGTAATTGAAGATCTGCGCAAATTTTTCTCGATAGAGCGCTCGGCGCTTTTCATCATCAAATTCGTCGAGATAGAAGGTATTGCAGCCGAATTTGAATTCGTGAGAGGTTTGCTTGATCTTTACGCTTACATTTTTAAGCGGGATGCCGTTTTTATCTGTGAAAAGAAGCTTGAAAGCACCTTTGCGGTGTTCTTCAATGTCGCGGTCAAGCTTTTCATCCAGATAGAAACCGAAACGGTCAAACTCATCAATGAGCATTTGCATCTGCTTTTTCTCTGACATAGTATTTTTCCTTTCGTGGTTTTGATGATATCATTATATCAAAATATTTTTAGAAAATCTTTCTCTTTTTTCTCTAAAAACTTTGAATTCCGATACGATTTTTCTTGACGAAAACGAGTTTGTGCGTTATGATGAAAGAAAAAGCGATGGAGGAGGAGACGATGAAGGAGGTCATCACGCTATATGATTTTTATGGGATTTGGCTTGTTCATGTGAAAGGAGAGATCGATCCTGTCTCGTGGCGCACGATGCCGCATTCGCATGAGCATCATGAATTGTTTGTGCATCTTTCGGGAGAGATGGAGATTTATGCGGAAAACAATATGTATCATCTTTCGGGAGGTGAGGTTCGTTTTTATTCTGCGGGAGAGCTTCACGGCGGTTTGCTCAAGAGCAGATCGGCAGAGTGGTTTCAAATCTGTTTGCCGCCAAGCTTCAACGACTTTGCCGATGCGAAGGCTTTGACCTTGCTTTTTACCGAACGTACCTTTGGTATCGGAAACGTATTTGTTTCCAAACGGCATAACGAAATCGTTCGGCTTCTTTCGGAAATCTTTGCGTGTTACAAAAATGATACCTTGCTTCGAAGTGTGTTTTGCAAATCCGCGCTCATTCGCATTTTGTGTTTGCTTGGCGATCCCGCTGAACGCATTGAACGGGATCGGCACCATATCGAAGTCCTCAACGAACTGATCGAGATAGTAAATGCGCATTTTGATACCATTGAGACGGTTGGAGATCTTTGCGAATTGGCACATTACAGCACGTCTTATATTAGTAGGCTGTTTCGTGAAAATCTGGATATCAGTCCTTATCAGTTTCTTCTTGGCAAAAAGCTCAACGAGGCAAAAAATGCTTTGCGGTCGGGAAAAAACGTGATGGAGGCTGCAGAGCTTGCAGGATTTCGCAATTACTCAAATTTTATTACGCTTTTTCGCAAGAAATTCGGCGTTACACCGCATAAGTATAAATAAAGGACCGCATATGCGATCCTTTATTTTGGAATATTTAATTTTCGCCGACCAACAGCGCGAAGATGGAGATCTTGTTGCCAAGACTTTCTGCATCTTTTTTCTCGGAAACGCGGAGCGTAACCGTGTGATGACCTTTTTCAAGATTCTTGAACGGGATCGCATAGCTTCCGCGGCTATAGCTCTTGCAGGCTTCATCCCATGTGGAAACGATCTTTGTTTCTTTGTCGTCCAGCGTCAGCTCGATCATGCCGGTATCCTTATCGGCAATATAATAAAGACCGAAGTTTCTGCCGTCAAATTCATAGGTAAGCTCGCTTCCGATGCCGTCTGCGGTTACGTAATGCGGGAAACGCCACTTGAAGGGCTTATCGACAAAATGCCAACCCTCAGCATGATCGACAAGGTCGCGCATTTCGACAAGCTTGCCATAGGGGATGGTTTCTTCTTCGCAATACGGAGCGGGAATGGCTCTTGCTGTCAAGGTGTCGGGCGTTTCCGCGAGCAAGCGGATGAGCGCGTTTTTCATTGCCTCCGTGAGGATCAAATAGCCTTCGTCATTGGGATGCACATTATCTATGGTATATTTCATCCAATCGCCGCCGTTCATTGCAACTGCCATACGGAGATGCTCTCCGATATTGACCATATCGAGTCCGTAATGATAGGCAAGCGTTGTTTGTGCGGTGCGGCTTCTGAAATCACCGAAAGTGAGAAGCTTTTGTTCGATCTCCTTGGTTATCGTAAATACACAAACGATTTCGGTCGTGGGGTCTTTTGTCATGATCTGACGCAGACAGCTTTCGTAGCATTTGAATTGCTCTTCGGAAGAGATACCGCTGTCGTTGACGGCAAATTCGATGAAAACGAGATTGGGGTTATATTGCAAAAGGTCATGCTCGCAACGGAAGAAACCGAGGTCGGTACCTGTTCCGCCGACGGCTGCGTTGATTGCCGTGATCTCCGCTTCAGGATAGGTTTCCTTCAAATAACGGGTGATATTTGCGCGCCAAGAGGTGCTATTCCAAGAGGTCGCGCCCGCCCCTTCCGTGATCGATCCGCCGAAAAAGCCGACGGTGAGTTTTTTCTCGGTATGTAAACGATATGCGGTATTGGTGAGCATAATGGTTCTCCTTTTTCTTGTTTTTTTGTTCACAGTTTAGCATACTATGTTTTGCTTGTCAAGAAAAAAGTGGGGAAATCCCCACTTTATCTGATTTTTTTATATTTTTCGCCGCCATCCATTGACGTAACGGGAACATCCATGACATCACAATAAGATTCGGCTTCATATTCCGTTTCGGGCATGACCGGTGCAAGTCCTGTGAAGTCAGTCGGCGAGGCGGCAGGCATTTGCAGATACATATTTTCGGAATATTCCCATGCTTTTTTGGGAGGACATTTCTGTACTTTTTTCGGTTTTTGCATCATTTTTTTCTCCGTTTCTCATAAGTTCCGACGTTTTGCGTTCGGTAAGCATAGTTTTTCCTATTTGACGGTGAATATGTATATACGATTGACTTTCACATTTTTTAAGCTATGGTGCTTTTTTGAAAAAAGACCGCAATGATGCGGTCTTCATTTTTTGTTTTTGAATTTTTGCTTGATCCTTCGCCAAAGGAACCCTTTTTTGGGATAAGCAAGACGAGCCCAAATGTTGCTTTTTTCGAATTTGCCTTCCAAAAGATAAGGTAAAAAGAGAAGCTTTTCCCATTTTTCGATATCAAGTATCTGATCTTCTGCCAACTCATAGTAATCGGAAATGGTACTCATGACGGCAAATTCCTCGTGCATACGTTCGCTTTTATATGCAAAAGCATACATATCGTTTACGCAAGTTTCTCTATCGATTTTACCGCTTAGGTAGGCATTTTTCAAATAAAGACGAAGCTTTTCCGCAACGCTTTGATGATCGTATTCTTTTTCCCAACAATAAAATTGCAGGCAGGATATGGTATCGGAGAGATGCGAGCGGCAATCAAGCAGCTTGAGAAGGATATCGCTGAGAGGGTCTTCGATCTCAAGATAATGGTCAAGCCACGCATCATATTCATCGGTAATATTCGATTTGAGAAGGATCATTTGATATGCGGCATCTTCGCGTGTCATGCGTGGGCTCTCCTTTGCTGTGATTTGGATAAGAATAGTATATCATAACGGAAAAGAATTTGCAAGGAAAAATATTTTCAGAAAAATTTCAAAAAAGTATTGACAAATACTTTATAGTGTGTTATTATAATGAGGCAGTCAACCGACAGGCGGCTGAAAATACTGAATCTGCCGGAATGGCGGAACAGGCAGACGCCCGGGACTTAAAATCCCGTGGGAGTTAATCCCGTACCGGTTCGATCCCGGTTTCCGGCACCATCATATATCGCGGAGTGGAGCAGCTTGGTAGCTCGTCGGGCTCATAACCCGAAGGTCG
>JBGVLA010000204.1:0-16641 GCA_045124015.1 Eubacteriales bacterium
ATCTTTTCGCCAAGAGGAACAGTGTGCTCGCAAATGAATTTGATATATCGCTCCTCTTTTTCTTTATCAAAAGCAAAGTCCTCATCGGTCAATAGTTCTCTTGTCAAACTATAGTCGCCAGGATTAATGATTAATTGATAACATTCTATACACCGCTCTTTACAAACATCCCACAACAGTTGTTTGCATATATCATCAAGGTCAAGCCCTAGAGTAATAGACTTAACAAATGGTACGTTAACAAACAAAGGAGTATATGGTTCTCCTTCAACGTTAATAATCCGCCATTCCTCTTCGTAACTCCAACATTTATTTTTGGCCAGTAAATAAGAAAAAATGGCGTTTATATTAACTTCCTGGGTTATTAACTTACCATTATCATCTTTTTTGAATTCTATAAGTCCTAAATCCTTAAGTGAAACTGTAGGACGAGCAGATGAATACTTAACAGGATACATAAATCCTATAAACTTATCCATCTTCTCAAAATCGTATTCAACACATATTCCAGAATAAGAATTGGCATAATGAGACCACATAAGCTGGTTGTCCCATCCACTCGCGCTAAAACACGTTACCGTTAATTTAGAAAGAAAATCTGTAAGGAACGGAAGATATATTTCGTCTCTAGCCTTAATAACAGCATTCTCCAGTTCTTTAAAAACATCTTCCATTTTGAGCGCTTCAACAATAGTTTTTTCTTCGATATCTTCATTTTGGTAGTCTTTAATCACTAACGAAAAAACCAAGAATGCATCTTTGTTGAGATATTTTTTAACTTCCGGAGGACATTTACTGTAGAGTTTATTTAAATCTCTTACGATAAATTGCGGCAAATTAGCAACAGGAACCTTCGCTATAATGCTTTGAGTCAGAATATATTTTTTCAGTTTATTAAGCGCATTCACAAAGCCTAATGTTTCGCCAACAATCCTGTACTTCAACAAGTTTTTGATAATTAACTTGAGGTTAGAATCCAAAGAGGTGTCAACTTGGTCAAGCGCCAAATCAATGCATTCTTCATATACCTTTTCTGCCGAAAAACCAATTCTAGAATCAAAAGGGTCATTCATTTGTAGGGGCGTACGTGCGTAAACAACGCCATGCCTAATATTCTCGATATCATATATGATGGCAGCGTCTCTTCTACATGCCCTATACTGATAAAACAAGTTTCCCGCTCTGTTAATGTCTGCTTTCATTTTTTCCATAGAAAAATTATCCGGATTGCTCATTGTTATTACTCCATAAGTATTTTTCGTATTATGCGATATAGTTTGAAATCATATCCTCTAAAAAGACGAGTATTCCTTCAACACTCAGTTCTCTTGTAGATGAATGGTAGGTGAGTTCAATAACCCCTTGGTCATTATAATTTATCATCATACTTTCATGTAATCCTATAGATCGTATAGAATACTCAAAAGTGATATTGGCATAAACTTCACCTTTCTGTGCCGGATGATAATTGATAGGAATATAGATACCATCGAAACTTTTTGAGTACAAATAATGAGAAGAATCGTTATCAACATTAACACTTGTGAAATCTATCCCATCTTTTGACTTGAAACCATATTCTTTTTTCAAGATTTGCAAGAACTCTATAGTCGGGTACTTTTCAGTAACTATTTGCAATGCAGTCATAAGATTTAAGCTGAAGTTATTTACCAATTGCTTATTACATTTCAATCGTTCAGCAAATTGGATTTTTCGCTTTTCCATAGCAAGTTCAACGAGGTACTTCTTTTCTTCATCTGCTGAAACAATATTTTCATTCAGTATATTATTAACCATAGCTATCAATTGATCGTAGTTACACCTTTCATTAGGATTAATTTTCAAGCATGACGATATTATTACATTTGCACCAACAATGTTATGATCATTCTGAAAACGCTTTGTCAAATCATAATCATCAACAAACCAGAAATTAGATGGGAGAAGGGCATTTTCAATTCCGTTTATCATCCACCAAATAATTTTTCCTAGAGAAAAAATATCTCCTTTTTCCGTTACATTTTCAACCCTTCCAATCTCATACTCTGGAGCAAGAAACATTCTTGCCCCAATCGCAGTTATTTCTTCAGTCAACCTCGTTTCATCATCTTTTAGAAAACAAATACCAAAGTCGGTAAGGAATAACTCATATCCATCTTCCGTAATCCTATAAAGAATATTTTCTGGTTTTAAGTCTCGATGAAATATGGCAGGCGAGTTTTCTGATAATGTTTTTAGTGCCACTATAATAGGCAACAATAGTTTCAATGTATATCTTACGTTTCCTCTTGTTACATCAATCAATTCAGACAAACATCCATCGTATTTTCGCATAACAATCTTTGAATTCTCAGGATGTACTTCGTCCAGCTCTACAGAGAACACTTCGACAATGTTAGGAATATTTCGATTTGCCAAAGATTTCATAACCTCAACTTCTCGCTTAAAACGATTGATTTTTTCAGAAGTAGATTTATTTCTTAGTATTTTTGTAGCAGTAAGGTTGTCGTCGCTAAAATATATATCACCATTACCACCGTAAGCATCTCTTTTCTTTTTCATACATTATCTCCCCAAGCTTAGATTGTATAATACTAGTATGTTGTTTGGTAATACAAGTTCGTAAAATAAAACCGCATGGAATCTCTTCCACACGGTTGCTTTGGCTGGGCCAACGCCCACCGATAATATATTATACCACAAAATGTGACATTTTTCAATGCAACCGCCATTTAATGATCCATAGCAATTGTGCAGACAGCATCTGCACAATTGCTATGGGCGCTTGTTTTTAATGATATTATCTCACAGAATTTGTGTAACAGGTTGTGGCACGATTCCTTTGATATGTTGATATTTATTTGTTATTCTACGATGGATTCTGAACAAATCATCATATTGTTCAATTTCAACACAACTTCCATCTGCGTGGATGGAAACACGTGCGCATAACGATAAGTTATGTCAATGCTCTCATGCCCGACACGATCAGCTATAGCGACTGCTGAGAATCCTATGTCAATCAGTAAACTGATGTGGCTATGTCGGATGCCATGGATCCGTATTCTTTTCACTCCGCTAGCAGCACAACCACGGCGCATTTCGTGATGCAGATAGGATTTGGTGACCGGGAAGATACGGTCATTTTCGCTGAGCTGCAGCGATTCCAAATAATCATTCATCTTATCGGCGTAGAAGTCTGGCATAAGGACACGACGGATGCCTTTCTCGGTCTTGGGTGGAGTAATAATATCCTCGCCTTTTATGCGTTGTAATGACTTTGTGACGTGGATAATCTTCCGTTCAAAATCAAAATCCGCGGGCGTTAGCGCAAGCATCTCACCAAGCCGCAGACCGCACCAATACAGCGTTTCAAAAGCGTAATAAGAAGCGGGCTTGTCCTTCAAGGTTTCAATGAACAGCAGATATTCGTCTTTCGTCCAGACAAGTACCTCGCCGCATTTCTCCTTACCCATGTTACCAGCTTTAGCGGCAGGGTTCTCCGGCAAGCCATAGAAACGCACAGCATGATTGAACATAGCGCTGAGCTGGTTGTGGATCGTCTTGAGATACACCGGCGAATACGGCATACCGTTTTCATCCGTTGTTTCCATGATGATATTCTGCCAATGGAGTACGTCCACAGGCTTCACATCCCGTACTCGCTTTTCCCCAAAATATGGTAAGATCTTTTTCTCAATAATGCTGCTCTTTGTCACCCAAGTGTTTTGCCGGATGCGGTTCTGCAGGTCGCTCCGATAGATCTCATAGAACGAGTTGAATGTCATATCCAAACTGCCTGCGGATTTCTGCAGAAACTCACGTTCCCATGCCAAGGCATCTCGCTTTGTTGTAAATCCTCTCTTGGTTTTGCGGGACGGTTCTCCCAGCCAGTTCTTGTAGCGAACGGATACGTACCAACGTCCGCCTTTGTCTTTGTAAGCACCCATAAAATGCCCTCCTGAAATTATATATTTAGTACCAATCGGTGTACCAACTGCATCAAACGTGGGAACTCCAAAGCCAGTTGACACTACTTTTTCGTAGTACCAAATAAATTCTCCAGGATGGATAGCGGCAGCGGAATAACGCCCATTTTTCTCTAAAAAGCCCCAAGATGTAAGAAATCCGCTCACCTTTACTCGCATAAGGGTGAGCGGATCACTATAAAGCCACTTGAAATTATTCTGTTTTTGGTATCAAATTGACCTCAGTTCAAACTCCAATTTTTGAGAATGTGGAGAAAACACAAGATAAATCGAGCTTTTTTGAGAAAAATGAGGCTCTGTGAGACCTCAGAGAACTGAGAGAATTTTGCCCTTTATTCCCACTCAATGGTGCCTGTGGGCTTGGGAGTGAGATCGTAAAGCACGCGGTTTACGCCTTCTACTTCGGTAATGATTCTGTTGGTAACAGTATGAAGAACAGAATACGGAATTTCTTCAATGGTAGCAGTCATCGCGTCCTTGGAGTTGACAGCGCGGATGATTGCAGGCCAACCTTCATAGCGTTCGCCGTTTTTAACACCAACGCTCTTCATATCGGGCATAGAAATGAAATACTGCCATACCTTTGTAGCAAGACCGCATTTGTCAAATTCTTCACGAAGAATCGCGTCTGCTTCACGGAGTGCATGGAGTCTGTCGCGTGTGATCGCACCGAGGCAGCGAACACCAAGACCGGGACCCGGGAACGGCTGACGGTCAACCATAGCGGAAGGAAGACCAAGTGCTCTACCAACTTCACGAACTTCATCTTTGAAGAGAAGCTTTACGGGTTCAACGAGTTCAAATGTCATGTATTCGGGAAGACCGCCTACGTTATGATGAGCCTTGACTGCTTTTTTGCCGTTGCTTTCCAAAATATCAGGATAAATCGTACCCTGAGCAAGGAAAGAAATGCCATCGAGTTTAGATGCTTCTTCGTCAAATACTTTGATGAATTCGCCGCCGATGATCTTACGTTTGGTTTCGGGATCGGAAACGCCTGCGAGAAGATCAAGGAATCTGTCGGTTGCATCAACATAAATAAGGTTAGCATCGAGCTGGTTCTTGAAAACCTCGATAACCTGTTCAGATTCGCCTTTGCGCATCAAACCGTGGTTTACGTGTACGCAAACGAGCTGTTTGCCGATTGCTTTGATGAGAAGTGCCGCAACGACAGAAGAGTCAACACCGCCGGAAAGTGCGAGAAGAACTTTTTTGTCGCCAACCTGTGCGCGAATTTCAGCAACTTGCTCTGCAATAAAAGCATCAGCAAGCGCTCTTGTGGAAATGCGTTCCATTGTTTCGGGACGTACATTAGATTGCATGATGATATCCTCCTGCTTTTTATAAAACAATTACATCATTATTATAACGAATTCTATTCTTTTTTTCAAGTACTTCACAAAAATTATTTTGAAAAATTCTCCATTTTTTTACATAAAATTCCTGTTTTTTCAATTTTTCTTGAACTTGACATTTGGTAAAACCTGTGTTATGATAATATTATATAATGTTGATTATAATAAAGAAAGGAAAACACTATGAATTTTTTTGAACTTGCAAAAGAAAGATATTCTGTTCGTTCCTTCAAAAAGGAGCCCATCGCCGAGGAAACTCTTGCAAAGATCATCGAAGCAGGACGTGTTGCACCGACCGCTTGCAACAATCAGCCCCAAAAGATTTTTGTCGTGAAAAGCGAAGAATACAGAAGCAAGCTTGCATCCGTCTGCCGTTGCACCTTTGACGCTCCCGTTATTCTCGTCGTATGCTATGATATAGAAAGAACCTGGAAAAACAAACGTATGCCCGGTTATCAATCCGGCGAAACCGATGCCGCGATCGTTTGCACACATATGATGCTTGAGGCATGGGAGCTGGGAGTCGGTTCTTGTTGGGTCGGTATGTTTGGCTCTGACGAAGTAAAAGAAGCTCTCGGACTTCCCGGAAATCTCGTGGTTTCTGCCCTGCTCCCGATCGGCTACCCCACAGAAGATGCAAAACCGCTTGATCTCCATTCTCAGTACAGAAAGCTTGAAGACACCGTTACCGAGCTCTGATCTTGGCATCTCCTGACACATCCATTTTTTTGAAAGAAAGGAGTGATATCAATGGACAATATTAACATCGATCCCGAAACCTTGGAGATCCAACCGCCGGATTATACGACAGAGATCGTTGAGATCTTAAAAAGCAACCTCACACCCAAGGCATTAAAGGATAAGATCATGGATTATCACGAGAACGATATTGCCGCGGCAATGGAGCTTCTCGAAGAAAATGAGCGCCGCAAGCTCTATCATATTTTGGATTCACAGACCCTTTCGGACATTTTGGAATATACGGAAAATATCGGTCTTTATTTCAGCGAGCTGAATATCCGCAAGAAAGTAGAGATCCTTTCTCATTTGGAAGCGGACACCGCCGTTTCGTACTTGCAAGAATTGCCCAAAGCTGACCGTGCAACGCTCATCGATCTGATGGATGATGAGGCGAAACGTGAGATCGCACTCATCGCCTCCTTCGACGAAGACGAGATCGGTAGCCGTATGACCACCAATTATATCCATGTTCACACAGGGCTCAACGTAAAAGCCGCCATGAAGGAGTTGATCGCGCAAGCGGCTGAACACGACAATATTTCCAAGATCTACGTTGTAGACGAACATCACACCTTTTACGGCGCGATCGACTTAAAGGATCTCATCATCGCCAGAGAAAATACCAGCATTGAAGATATCCTTGTTACCTCGTATCCTTATTTTTATGCGCACGAGCCAATCGAACGCAGTATCGAAAAAATGAAAGATTATTCCGAGGACTCTATCCCCGTTCTTGACCCGAACAATAAGCTGCTCGGTGTGCTTCGTTCACAGGACATGGTCGAGATCGTCGACGATGAAATGAGCGAAGACTACGCAAAGCTCGCAGGTCTTTCCGCAGAAGAAGATTTGAAAGAACCCGTTACCAAAAGTATGCGAAAGCGTCTGCCGTGGTTGCTGATCCTCTTGGGACTTGGTATGCTCGTTTCGGGCGTTGTCGGACTTTTTGAAGAAGTCGTGGCAAATCTGACGCTGATCGTCAGCTTCCAATCGCTCGTCCTCGGCATGGCAGGTAACGTCGGCACACAGTCGCTTGCCGTTACCATCCGCGTCCTCATGGATGAAACGCTCAGCACCAAGCAAAAAGCCTCTCTTGTCTTTAAGGAAGCGCGCGTCGGACTTTTGAATGGCTTCGTTCTCGGTATCGTATCCTTTGTCTTTATTGGACTCTATCTTTTCGTACTCAAGAATACCGATCCGCTCCTTTCCTTCTCTGTTTCGTTCTGCACAGGGATCGCCATGCTCGCCGCGATGCTCCTTGCCAGCATTTCGGGCACTTGCGTGCCGTTGCTCTTCAAGAAATTGAAGCTTGACCCTGCCGTAGCTTCGGGTCCGCTGATCACGACCATCAACGACCTTGTCGCTATCGTAACCTATTACGGACTTGCATGGATATTGCTTTTGAACGTACTGCATTTTTAAGAAAAAATATGATGAAAAAACAGCGTGCCAACGGCACGCTGTTTTTGTTTATAGGTGTAGGAATCAAGCCTCTTTCTCTTCTTCCACGATATGTAATACGCGAACGGAAGCAAGCGTGATACGATGAAGGTCTGTTTCTGCAACGGTGAAATAAAGACCTCTCTTTTCACCTGTTTCTTCATCGGGTTCTTCGTTTTCATTGATGTATTCCACAGATTCGCCAACCTCGGGAATCTTGCCGAAAAGTTCCATAATGAAGCCGCCGAGAGAAACGGATTCGGAAACGATCTTCATGCCGAAATAATCACAGAAATCGTCCATATTGACGGAGCAGTCAACGCGATAAACGTCTTTTTCTTCTTCCTTAAAGGTTTCTACGACCTCGTCGTGTTCGTCCCAGATTTCACCGACAAGCTCTTCGAGAATATCTTCCATGGTAACGATACCGAGCGTACCGCCGTATTCGTCAAGAACAACGGCAATATGTGCCTTGTTTTTCTGGAGAAGCTTCAAAAGGTCGCTGATCTTTTCGTTTTTCTGAATGAAAAGAACGGGAGCGATCAAGTCTTCGAGAGACTTATTTGTGAGACCTGCAGCGGTGTAAACGTCCTTCTGATGGATAACACCGATGATATTATCGATGGTATCCTTATAAACGAGAATACGAGAGAATTTGGTCTCCACAAATTTGCGGGAAAGCTCTTCCTTGGTTGCATCCTCGGATACCGCTTCCAAGTCCATACGGTGAGTCAGGATATCTTCTGCCTTGGTTTCGTTGAATTCGATCGCATTTTTGATAAGAGTACCTTCATTGTTATCAAGGCTGCCCTCCTGCTGAACTTCTTCCACATACATGATCAGCTCTTCGGAAGAGGTTTTGGTTTCGTTTTTGGTTTTGAAGATCTTACCGATCAACTGCTTCCAAAGACCGAAAAGGAAGGTAAAGGGGGTAAATACCCAAATCAAAACGGAGAGGAACGGAGCAGAAAACATGGCAAAGCCTTCAGGAATGTCTTTTGCAATATTTTTCGGGGTAACTTCACCGAAGATCAAAACGACAACGGTGATGACCGCAGTGGAAACGGTTGCGCCAAGATCCTCTTTACCGATCTTAGTAAAAATATCGATAAACATAACGGTTGCAATAGAGGAAAGTGCGATATTTACAATATTATTGCCAATCAAAACTGTTGAAATCAGTTTGTTGTAATCTTCAGATATTTTAAGAGGAAGCTTTGCTCTTTTGTTGCCTTCTTCGGCAAGGGTCTTCATACGGGTCTTGTTCATCGTCGAAAAAGCGGTTTCCGTTGCGGAAAAATAACCCGACATGATGACGAGGAACACCATAATAAGTATATAAACGGGATAACTCATGATTAAAAAAATCTCCTTAATGATATAAAATATTAGAATTATCGTGTAATTTTAGTAAATTTTATTTTAGAATGGTGTTTTTTTGTTTTAGCTCAAAAACACTTGAAAGCGCAAAAAAGCGCATCTATCCCATTCCATACGATGGTATAGATGTGCCAAAAACACACAATCTTTCATTAAGCAGTTACAACAACACGTATTATCGTCGCTACTGTCGCCGTCCATTTTGGTGAGATCCTCCTTCAAACATATTTTTAGATTTTTCATCAGTATATCATACTTTGATGCAAATGTCAAGTCCCTTGCCGTTTTTTCTGCAAAATAGGCGGAACGAGGTCGTTCCGCCAAGCCTTTTATTCATAGATCTGCTTTTCTCTCACAAGCATTTTCTTCTTTTTCATCAGTCGCGCAGTGCCCCAAAGCGCCCAAAGACCAATGGCGATACTGACAAAGCCAACCAAATTGATGACGGTTTCCAACATGAAAAACAACACAATATTATAGATGCCGAGCCACACATTTAGCCCCGCAAGCACACCGATCAAAGAAATGATCCGCTTCAAATGACGTATACGCGAATCAAAATCGAAAAAAAGCTCAAAGGATCCCTCTGCGGTCTTTTTACGGAAATAGACCCATCTCATATAAGAACCGATCTGCTCCGCTCCCGTTTCTTCCATAAAAGCAATATACTGTGCGCTTTCGGGATGGCTCGGATGATGCTCTAAGAGCTCTAAGCGGATCGCGTATTCTCCCGGGAGACATTCCTCAAATTCGTATCGGCAAAAGCCGACCGCCACGAGGCAAAGTCCCTTTGCCGCCATTTCGTTTAGCCACTTTTCTTCTTTATCAAAATTCCACGCTGAAAAAAATTTTTTGATCACTTTTCTCATAAAATACTCCTTCCGTTATGTCTGTTCACCAAGGATACGTTTTCCGTTTGCTAGAAGCTCTGTTAGGCGAAGCATCTCCGCCTCCAACATTTGTTTTCCTGCCGTTGTGATAACATACTCCTTTTTTCTGCTATCCTTTTCCTCGGGCAGTGCGGATATCCATCCTTTTTCCAAAAGTGTGCTGAGCGCACCGTAAAGCGTTCCCGCCGCCAGTCTCACACGTCCGCCCGAAAGCATCTCCACGTTTTGCATAATGCCATATCCATGCTTCGGTTCCACAAGCGAAAGCAAAATATAATAAACCGCTTCCGTCAGTGCCATATTTGGCATGCCAACCACTCCTTTCTTTTATCGGCCCTCGATATATCGCCTCCCGATATATACATTATATCGGCAATCGATATAATTGTCAATAGGTTTTCTGAAAAAATCACGGAATTTATTGACAAACGCACAAATTGATGCTACAATAAATTCAGATTGAACAATATTCAAAAAGGAAGTGCCACAATGACGCAAAAAAATACCACAGAAAACACCAGACGCGACGCCATTTTGACCGCCGCGCTCCCACTCTTTCTCGAAAACGGATATGAAAAGACCTCCGTCCGTATGATCGCAAACAAAGTCGGCTGCGAAGTCGGTCTCGTATATTATTATTTTTCCACCAAGGACGATGTCTTTGAAAACACACTCGCGCTGTATTTCGAAAATCAAAGCAACGCCCTCGCCGAAATCACGGAAAAAACAAAAAAAGACGCTTCCCTTTTCCTCGAAGCGCTCTTTACTTATTTTGAAAAAGAAGCTCCCTCCTTTGCCAAAACATTCAACGAAACCGTACACTGGACGATCCGTTTTGCTGTTCGCGCGAAATTTGTCGAGCTTGTAAGACCCTATATGACCGAGGTCGTTTCCATTCTTGCAAACGATAGCCGTATGCCATACCCTGCGGAGCTTACAGCCAAGACCGCTTCTGACCTGCTCGTTGGTGCCGCACTTGAAAGCGAAAATGGCTATTTCGCAAAAAACAAAGATGAACTGCGCCGTATGCTTTTCCATATCCTCGGCTTAGATCGTTCAAGCGGCAGAAGACGCGATATTCCCTCCTTTTTATTATAATCATTCCCAAAAAACACGAACCGCCGTGGCTTTCGCCACAGCGGTTTTTGTATTTTTTTATCAGACAGTTTCAATTCGAATGGTATCGGTATTGCCGGAAGCACCCGTTTTAGAGCCACCGGTAATGACGATCCGATCGCCCTTTTCCAGATGGAGCACGTCTCTGGCGATATTTTTCGCCGTATAGAAAAGCACCTCAAGCGCGGGATAGACCTCGCACATAACGGGAATGACACCCCAAGAAAGCGCAAGCTGATGCCATGTTTTTTCGTTGACGGAAAGACCGATGATATCCACGGGAGAACGGAAGCGAGAAACCATTCTCGCGGTCATGCCCGAGATCGAGCATACGACGATCGCCTTAGCATTGATATCCATCGACATACCGCAAACGGAATGGGATATCGCATCCATTTCGTTTTTGATGCGGAAATCAGAGGTATAGAAGCGCTTCTGATAGTCGATGCTCTTTTCCGCTTGCTCCGCAATGCGAGACATGGTCTCAATGCAAAGCACGGGATATTTACCTGCCGCCGTCTCACCCGAAAGCATGATCGCGCTGGAGCCATCAAAGACTGCGTTTGCAACGTCGGAAATCTCCGCTCTCGTCGGTCTGGGGTTGGTGATCATGGATTCGAGCATCTCCGTTGCCGTGATCACGCGCTTGCCAAGCATACGACATTCGGTGATCAGGTTTTTCTGAATGGCAGGAAGCTCTTCAAACGGGATCTCAACGCCCATATCGCCGCGTCCGATCATGATGCCATCGCACTCAGAGCAGATCTCTTCAATGTTTTCAATGCCCGAACGGTTTTCGATCTTTGCGATGATGCCGATGTTATTTGCGCCGTTTTCCTTGAGGAAGGCTTTGATATCGAGAATATCCTGAACACGGGAAACAAAGGAGCAAGCGATATAATCGATATCGTTTTTGATACCGAAAAGAAGGTCTGCCTTGTCCTGCTCGCTGAGATAAATTTGATTCAGCACCTTGTTCGGGAAGCTCATGCTCTTACGGTTGGAAATTTCACCGCCCGCAAGCACGCGGCAAATGATATCGGTTCCTTTTATTTCCTCCACATTGAAGATCAGAAGACCGTTATTGACAAGGATCCTGTCTCCAACGACGATATCCTCTGCCATCTTCTTGTAGCTGACAGAAACGCGAGTGCTATCACCGATGATGTCCTCGGTGGTAAATGTGAAAAGATCACCCTCTTTGATGATCTCTTTTCCATTCTCAAAGGTGCCGATACGATATTCGGGACCTTTGGTATCGAGCATGATGGCAACCGGCGTATGCAGCTCCGTGCGGATCTTCTTGATGCTGTCGATGCGCATCTGGTGATCCTCGTGCGTACCGTGAGAGAAGTTCAAGCGGGCAACGTTCATTCCCGCAAGACACATTCTGCGCAGGGTCTCTTCATCCGAAGAAGCAGGGCCGATGGTGCAAACGATTTTTGTCTTTCTCATATATATTTCTCCTATACAATTAGATTCGAAGTTATAAGCATATCAAGTAAATATTTCGCCATTTTAATATTACCATATCTTACGCTGATTTGCAAGAGAATATTGTATAAACTTCATAAAATTTATTCTTGCTCATATAAAAAGCAACCAACATGTGTCAAAGATTCATTGACAAAAAAATTGCTTGGTGCTATAATGTTTTTTACCTCTCAACACAACATGCGAGCGGAATATTCCGCAAAAAATTCAAAATACAAGGAGGATTCCAAACAACATGATTTTCGGAAAACATATCAACCGATATTATCTGAAATATCTGCCCGTACTGCTCTTGGGGCTTCTCTCGCTCCTGCTCGTGGATATTTTGCAGCTCAAAATTCCCGAGTTTTACAATCTCATCGTAAACGGTATGAATGACGGTGCCGTTACCCTTGACGGTGTAACAAGAGCCTTCGACTGGGACTTGCTTCTCGATGAAGTTTGTCTTCCGATGATTTTTGTCATCGTGCTGATGACATTCGGCAGATTTTTGTGGCGTATTTGCTTTTTTGGTTCGGGTATCCGCGTCGAGACCTCGATCCGAAACAAAATGTTCGCTCATTCGAGAAAGCTTTCTCAGGAATATTACAGTGTCAATAAGGTCGGCAACCTTATGTCCCTGTTCACAAACGATCTCGAGACCGTTCAGGAATGCTTTGGCTCGGGTATCATGATGCTCGGCGACGCTCTGCTTCTCGGCGCTCTCGCCATCCTCAAAATGTGGCGCATGAACGGCATCCTTACGCTTCTCACACTCATCCCGATGGCATTTTTGCTCATCGTCGGCACGCTTGTCGGCAAATATATGATGATGAAATGGGAAGCAAGACAGGAAGCCTTCTCTGAGCTTTCGGATTTCACACAGGAAAGCTTCTCGGGCATTTCCGTTGTCAAAGCGTTCGTCAAAGAGTTCAAGGAGCTTTTCGCGTTCCGTATCCTCAATAGAAAAAACGAAAACGCGAACGTTGCCTACACCAAGATATCCACGCTTCTCCATATCTCCGTTACCCTTTTTGTAGAATCCGTAATCTGCATCATTTTGGGCTACGGCAGCTATCTTGTCAAGCAAGGCGTCTTCAACGCGGGACAGCTCGTGGAATTCATCGGTTATTTCACAGCGATCGTATGGCCCGTCATGGCGATCTCCGAGCTGATCGATATGGGCTCTCGCGGCAAAGCATCGCTGAGACGCATCAGCGCATTCCTCGATGCCAAGGAAGACGTAACCGACCGCGCAGACGTTGCGGACGTGGAAAAGATCAATGGTACGATCGAATTCAAAAATCTCACCTTCCGTTATCCTGCAGGCGATTATGACGTTCTCTCCGACATTTCCTTCCGCATCGAAGCCGGAGACAATATCGGTATCGTCGGAAAAACAGGTTGCGGCAAAACGACGCTCGTCGACCTCATTCTCCGTACATACAATGTCCCCGACGGTACGGTCTTCATCGATGGCAAGGATGTCAATACCATCCCCATCCGCACCGTACGCGAAAATGCAGCTTATGTCCCCCAGGATAATTTCCTTTTCAGCGATACCATCGAAAACAATATTGCATTCGCCACCGTGGAAGATGACAGTGCAGACCATCACGAAGCCGTGGAAAACGCCGCAAAGCTTGCGGATGTCCACGATAACATCATCGGCTTCCATGAGGGCTATGGCACCATCCTCGGTGAACGCGGTGTAACCGTCTCGGGCGGTCAAAAGCAGCGCATCTCCATTGCCAGAGCGCTCATGAAGAACGCGCCCATCCTTATTCTCGATGACTCCGTTTCCGCCGTTGATACCAAGACGGAGAAAACGATCCTCGCTCGTCTCAGGGAGACTCGTAAGGGCAAAACGACCATCCTCATCGCACATCGAATCTCCACCGTGGAAAACATGGATAAGATCGCATTCCTTGAGGACGGCAAGCTCCTCGCCTTCGGTAAGCACGAGACCTTGCTTGAAACCTGCGAAGGCTATCGCAACCTTGTCAATCTCCAAAAACTCGAGGAAGGAGGCGAAGCACATGCCTAATTACTATCCGATTCTTGTGGTCGGCGGCATCCTCGGTCTTTTCGCCACGATATTCCTTGTCGCCTTCATCACCATGAAGGACAAAAAGCAAGCCATCGGCTTTGACCGCAACATGAAGGATAGCGAGATCACACGCCGTCTCCTTCGCTATGCAAAGCCCTATGTCGGCAATTTCATCGTTGTCGGCTTTTTGATGCTCCTTTCAATTGCCTACGATCTCGTTTCCCCGCTCATCGTTTCGAATATCGAAAAAACCATCACAGGCGAGTTTGAAATGCGCGATATCCTCATCAAAGTCGGTCTTTACGCATCCATCCTGCTCGTTTCCTTGGGTTCGATGTATCTGCAAGCGATCATCCTGCAAAAAACAGGACAGAAGATCATCTCCGCCATCCGCGAAGATACCTTCCGCCATATCGAATCTCTCTCCCATTCTCAGCTTCACGAAATGCCCGTCGGTAAGCTCGTAACCCGTGTTACAAACGACTCCGCCGCCATTTCCATGATGTTCACCAATATTTTGGTCAACCTCATCAAAAACTTTTTTGTCATCTTCGGCGTCCTCATTGCGATGCTCATCCTCAACTATATGCTGACGCTGATGGTGCTTTGCTTCGTTCCCTTTGTCGTTCTCTTTACGTTTATTTTCCGTAAGTTTACGCGCCGCGCATACCGCAAGGTAAAAGACGGAACGACCGATATCAATACGTTCCTTTCCGAAAATCTTTCCGGCATGAAGATCATTCAGATCTTTAACCGCGAGGACAAAAAAATGCGAGATTTCGATCAGAGAAACATCGCACTCGGCAAGGCAAAACAGCAGCAGATCTTCGTTTTCGGTGTCTTCCGCCCGATGGTGTATCTGATCTTCTATTCCACCATCCTCTGTCTCTTCTGGCTCGGCGGTAAGGGATATATCGATAACGTTGCCTTCCTTGGACAGCATATCGACGCGCATATTCTCGTCGCGTTCTATATGTATATCTCCAAATTCTTCAACCCGATCCAAAGCCTTGCGGAGCAGTTCAACCGTTTGCAATCTGCATTCGCTTCCGCAGAAAAAATCTTCACGATCCTCGATATCAACCCCGTTGTCGTGGATGAACCGGATGCCATTGAGCTTGACGAGATCCGTGGCGAGATCGAATTCAAGAACGTATGGTTCTCGTATATTCCGGACGAATGGGTACTGAAGGACGTTTCCTTCCATGTAAACGCAAAGGAGACCGTTGCGTTTGTCGGCTCCACAGGATCGGGCAAAACAACGATCCTTTCCCTCATCTGCCGAAATTACGATATCCAAAAGGGACAAATCCTCATTGACGGCATTGATATCCGTAAGATCAAGATCTCTTCCCTGCGCCGTCATTTCGGACAGATGCTCCAAGACGTATTCCTCTTCTCGGGTACGATCCGAAGCAACATCGTTCTTCGAGACGAAAGCATTACGGATGAAGAAGTCATGACCGTCTGCCGTTACGTGAACGCCGATCACTTTATCGCAAAGCTCAAAAACGGTCTTGATGAAGAAGTCCGCGAACGTGGCAATAACTTCTCCGCAGGTCAACGTCAGCTTCTCTCCTTTGCGAGAACGATGGCACATAAGCCCTCCGTTATGATCCTCGACGAAGCAACCGCAAACATCGATACCGAAACCGAAGTCCTCATTCAGGACTCTCTCGAAAAGCTCATGAACGTCGGCACGATGCTCATGGTCGCACACCGTCTTTCCACCATTCAGCACGCAGATAAGATCATCGTTTTATCTCACGGCAAAATCGTGGAGCAAGGCTCTCACAGTGAGCTTCTCGCGCTCGGTGGTAAATATCACCATCTCTATACTCTTCAGTATCAGAAAGAGCAAATGAACAAATAACAAAAAAACGGAACGCATATGCGTTCCGTTTCTTGTTTGACAAGCATGTGGTTCTGTTTTTTGAATTCTATATCTTTACCGTATTAAACTTCTTCCGTCTCTTTCATGGATTCTTCTTTTGCTTTGGCCGCCGCTTCTGCCGCCTGCTGCTTTTTCATTCTCTTTTCACGAAGAGAGAGATAGTATATTACGCCGAGACCCGCAAAGAGAAGACCCAAGCCGAGATCTTTGAGATATGCAACGAGAATTTCACTATCCGTGAAGAAATAGGGGACAACCTGAACGGACTCAAAGAAAGTGTAAGTAAAATCAACTTCACCTGCCGCAAACCAAT